>JAIRPX010000302.1 GCA_031256775.1 Dysgonamonadaceae bacterium | reverse complement strand
ATTGAATGACGGGGACAGCGATTGGTAGTCATTGATTTTAAAAAACGAACAATATTTTGAACACCATAAGTAACAGGTACAAAAAACCGTCGTGACAAAAATATGCACGACGGTTATTTGTATTTATAATATATTTATGACAAACAACAAGTTTTTCTACAAAAAATATTTAAAGCGTCCAAGTGTCAAAGTCAGAAAAGGTAATGTTTAAAATAATATTTTTTGCTTTTATTGTCAAAATACGCTACATTTGCAAAATTTAAATGAATGAATATTTGATATGAAGGCTATACAGATGGTAGATTTGGTTACTCAGTACCGGAAAATTCAGACCGAAATGGATCTGGCGATACTGGACACTGTCGGTTCAGGACATTATATTAATGGAGAGGCTGTGAAGGAATTTGCATCCGGACTGGCTGATTATACCGGCTCTAAATATGCAATTCCCTGCGCCAACGGCACAGACGCGCTACAAATAGCGCTGATGGCTATGGATTTGCAGCCTGGCGACGAAGCGATTGTCCCTGCTTTTACTTATGCAGCAACAGCAGAGGCAATTACACTGCTGAAACTGAAGCCAGTTGCTGTTGACGTAAATCCACAGACTTTTAATATAGACGTTAATAAAATTGAAGAAGCTGTTTCACCGAAAACAAAGGTTATCATACCTGTAAATCTATTTGGGCAAACTGCTGATATGGAGACTATTATGCAGGTTGCCCGCGATAGAAACCTGTATGTGATTGAAGATAATGCTCAAAGTATCGGCTCTGTTTATACGTTTTCCAACGGAACAAAAAAACAGGCGGGAACGATTGGTAATGTCGGTATACTTTCTTTTTTCCCGACTAAAAATCTGGGATGTTATGGCGATGGCGGCGCTTTATTGACAAACGATGAGGAACTTGCTGTTAAATTAAAAATGATTACTTTGCACGGACAGTCACAAAAATACCGCCATGAAATTATTGGCTGCAATTCCCGCTTGGATACGCTGCAAGCCGCTATCCTGAATGTGAAATTGCCCCATTTGGATTCCTGGATAAAAGCCAGGAAAAAAACGGCAACCTGTTATGATTCAGCTCTTTCTTCCCTTACTGATTTACTTGAAATACCTTATTGTATTCCGTCTGTAGATCATGTATATAACCAATATACATTGAAAATCAAACAGAATCGCGACGGCTTGCAAAAATATCTGAAAGAGAAAGGTATTCCAACAACAGTTTATTATCCTTTGCCATTGCACCATCAACCCGCTTTCAAGGATAAAATAAGGGCAGGCGGTGATTTAAGAGTCTCGGAAAGCCTTTGTAAATCAGCGCTTTCTTTGCCAATGCACACAGAACTCGACGAAGAACAGATTCAGTATATAATCAGTGGAATTATAAATTATAAATGATGAATGATTATCAAGCTCATCCTACTGCCGTTATTGACAATGGTTGCTCAATAGGAAAAGGTACGAAAATATGGCATTTTTCGCATATTATGCAAGGTGCAGTTGTTGGCGAAAACTGCAATATTGGACAAAACGTGGTTATTTCTCCGCAGGCAGTATTGGGAAATAACGTGAAGGTACAGAACAACGTATCTGTCTATACCGGAGTTGTTTGCGAAGACGACGTTTTTTTAGGACCAAGTTGTGTCTTTACAAATGTAATCAATCCGCGAAGTTTTATTTCCCGAAAGGAAGAATTTAAACCGACGCTGGTGAAAAAAGGTGCTTCTATTGGAGCTAACGCTACCATAATCTGCGGTATAACCATCGGAGAATATGCAATGATTGGCGCTGGCGCAGTAGTCGTCAAAGATGTTCCCGCATACGCATTAACAGTAGGAAACCCAGCCAAACAAATCGGCTGGGTTGATAAAGAAGGAAATACAAGTCCCGTTAAAATTTAGCGATGAAATCTGCGCCGAAAGTGAATGGGCGTCCTTTTTGCGCCCAGCTACTGTCCATGCTTTCAAAATAAAAAGCGGCGTAATCGGTGTTGAGCGTGTTGTTTGTCCAGATACTGAAACTGTAATTTCCTTTATTTATACCTGCCTTTATGTTCAAAATGCCATAAAAATCCTGGTGGACGTCATTTTTTTCTGTCCAGTATATTTTGCCGACAGCATTATAATTGGCATACAGGTTGAATCCGTCTATCCATTTTTCCTTGAAACCCTTTGTATATAGCGCGCCAAGAGAAAGCGTATTTTGCGGAGCAAAAGGAATATATTTACCTGAATAATTGACAGTTACGAGAGTGTCGCGTCCAAGCTCATTTTTATCTTTCCTGTTTGTTTTATAATCCTTAAACGTGGCTGATGTGAAACCGTAGTTGATGTTAACTCTTAACTCATCGGTTAACGCCGCAGCTATGCCACATTCAAACCCGATGCTTTGAGCTTTGCCCGCATTTTTTATGATGCGTCCCTGTCCGCTGTTAACAAATTCAGTAAGCTGAATATCCTCTGCATCAATGTAAAATGTTGCAAGTTCGGCATATAAGAAATCATTAAACAGATTACCTTTGAAACCAACTTCATAATTCCACGAATATTCTGGTTGATATGGCGTTAATTCACTTACAGAAGAAGCTTTAAAAGTTTTGTCGTATTTTTCTCTTATCGCGTCCTGCGTAATATCTGCAAAATTCTGAATGTTATATCCTCCTGTTTTATAGCCGTTTGAAACGCTGGCATAGATATAATCACGAGAATTAAACGCATATTTAAGCGCTATTTTAGGAAGGACTTCCTTGAATTTCATCTGTTCTTTTCCCTGCAATGAAACGCTTAATGTGCTGTCCATATTTATTACTGTGGGACCTGCTTTCACGGCGACGTTTAAATTAATATCCGATCCGGAAACATAATCCAGCCTTGTTTTTTCATAGTCCAGCCTGACGCCTGCGGTAAGTGATAAACCTTCTGTAAACAGGTTGTTGAATGTGGACTGATGAAAAATTGCGCCTCCGTAAACGGGCGTTTTAAATGTTCCCGGAATAGGAATTTCAGTATCATCGACAGTTATTTTTGGTGCGCGTGGATTGTTTTCGCTAATTTTAGTAAATGCAGGCTGCAGGATTGTTTCTATTCCCTTGCCGCCCATTATTGTTCTAACGTCGGTTTGCAAATCCAAATAAAATCCGAACAAGCCGAAAGACCACTGATAATTACTTTTTGAATTGGATTTTAGCGTAAGTTCTTCTGTCCACGATCTTTCCTTTTGCAGCTGATTTAACCTGAAAACATCCTCCCTGCTGTTATCTACGTCCATTTTCATGTCATCCCTGAAACCTGTGAAGCTTGTTGCTGAATTGAAGATGACATATTCGTTTTTATAATTCAAATTAAGGTTTCCGCTCATTGAGCCTCTGCCATAATTGCCGGAATAATCGCAGTCGGGTGCGGAAATCTTTCCAGCTACATATTTTCCGTAAGGGAAAGCGCCCTGCCTGCTACTGTCTGCGCTCAATGTAATTCGTGCAGTCCATTGAGAATTTATTTTCCAGTCGAAACGGATTTTCCCGCCTGCCAGTTGCGATCTGTCGGCTTTTTTACCTGTAAACTGATTCGTGAAATATCCGCTGTTTTCATTATAATAAGCATTTATAAGAATGCCTGTATTTTTGGATAAGAGTTCCGACACAGTGATCTTAGCGCCAATATGTCCGTAGTTTCCTCCTGTCAACATAATTTTTTCATATTGCGACTGTAATGGCGATTGGGTTGATATATTAACAACTCCGCTCATAGCGTTCCTTCCGTAGAGCGTTCCCTGCGTACCTCGCAACACTTCAATTTGCCGAATATCCATAAAATCGAAATCGAAAAGCGATTTATCCAGTACAGGCATATTGTCTATATACATTCCAAATGATTGCGCCGAACTGCGCTCGCCTATCCCGCGAATATAAACAGGAGTAGAAAGTTTTGATCCATAGTCAGGAATGAAAAAATTAGGAATGATAGCGCTCAGGTTCTTTATTGAAATAATTTTCTGTCCTTCAATCATGGAAGGAGTAATGAACGAAACCGAAGCAGGAAGCCTCTGTAAGTCATTTGTTTCCTTAACGGAAGCGGATACAACCACTTCGTCTAAGTATTGCAAACTGATACTGTCCCTGTTATTCTCAACTGAATTTTCTGCAAATAGAACAGTGGATGGAATGATAAAGAAAATAAATTCTGAAATTAATCTTTTTAAGCTCATTTTTCAATATTTAATAATATGTTTTAGTCTATTCTTAATGTTGCGCTAAAATGTGTGCAAAGATACAATAATTTTATAAAATCACAAGCCGTTTTTGAGAAGTTTTTCACATATAATATTATCATATTTTGCGTAGTACGGAGTTTCATTTTATTTTATAGGCAAAAAATGATGACTTTTTATTGATAATTCAAATAATGTTACTACATTTGTCCCTGAGTATCGCATATCAAAAAAAAATGACAATGATGATAATTAGTACAGCGTTTTTAAAAGCATTATACTCCTCTTTTAGGATGCCCTTTTTCGCGCATTTTAAGCCTTTCTGTTGCATTTTCTTACAGTGTTTGGCTTTTACCCCCCCCCCCCCCCCGCAAGTCACTGACAACAAGCATGTTATACCTACAAAATATCAATACGTGTTATATTTGTTAAACAAGCGCTATATTGGCAATATTTGTAACTTTTTACAGCACATTTTATTGCAATTTTTGAAAAAACGGCTTTGTTTTATAAATAGTTATTCATAATTTTGTCCCTAATATTTCAAATAAAAAATATATAAGATATGAATAGATCATTAGACATTATCCTATTGTCACTTTGCGTTTTGTTTTTTGCCTGCTCGCAAAAAAAATCAAGCGAAGAGGTTATACATACTGTAAAAACCGATACGGTGCGCGTTTTAGGCGAAAAACAGCAAAGCGTTTTCCCCGGAAAAGTAAA
>JAIRPX010000278.1 GCA_031256775.1 Dysgonamonadaceae bacterium | reverse complement strand
AAAATACGATGAACGAATCTATTATTTCAATCTAAACGTAAACCAAATTCTTTTATAAGAGTATTCAGATTGGGATTTTTTGTTGCCATGAACTGATATTTTTCCTTGTCGGTAAAAGGTTGTGCAGTAGGGGAATTTGGTTCTTCTTTCCTTACGGCTATCCTGATGGTTGTATTTCTTAATTTGGCTGAAAGATGGCTATACAAATCAGGTATTTTTTCATTTAATTTTGCTTCCTGCGCAGGATTCGACACCACAATTTCGATATTGCAATTGTCTTTCAGCAAGGGCGAAAAATTCAGCATCGTATTTTTTAAATGAATATCTTCTTCCTTTTGTGCATATATTTGCCAAGCAGAAATTAAATCTTCCTGAGTAAAATGCTCATTCAGTTCGCTTTGTCTGTCTTCGGAGGAATTTGTTCCCTTAGTCTCCTGGTTTTCTTTAATAGTTTTTTTTATTGTAATACTTATTGGTCGCGTTATGTTTGCGCTTTCTTTTCGCAAATCTTCTTTCGGTAAATTGGATAAAACTGTTTGTGGGGATACAGGAACAGTATCCTTTTGTACTGTTGGTTGACCGGTTTCATTAGAAGATTGCGCTGCAATCGGCTCAATTACTGTTTTTTTTTTATCATCCTCTGTTTGAAGAGGTTGATTTAACTGGCACAGGCTTATAAAAAGTATTTCCATCAACAGTCGCTTGTTCCGGCTTATGCGATAGTTCAAATCACATTCATTAGCCATTTTGAGCGCCCTGTACAGGAAATTAACGGGGCAGGACTGCGCCAGTTGAAGATATTTTCCTTTTAATGCGTCGCCAACTTCAAACAAAACAATCGTTTCTGCATCTTTACACACCATTACGTCGCGCAGGAAAGCAGCCAAGCCTGTTATAATATGCTGACCGTCAAATCCTTTAGAAAGTATTTCGTCGAGCAATAATAAACATTTTCCCACATTACCCTGCAAAATCAAATCTGTCAGTGAGAAATAGTAATCCGAATCCAGCACGTTCAGGTTTTCAATTACCGACTTGTATGTAACATTTCCCTGTGAAAAACTGACTACCTGGTCGAAAATAGACAGGGCGTCGCGCATACCGCCGTCGGCTTTTTGTGCAACGACGTTCAGCGCTTCCCTTTCGGCGTTTATTCCTTCCTGTTGAGCTACGTATTCCAGGTATTCCACAATATCGTTAATCCTGATTCTGTTAAAATCATATATCTGGCAACGCGACAATATGGTTGGAAGCAGTTTATGCTTTTCGGTGGTGGCAAGGATAAAAATAGCATGATGAGGCGGCTCTTCAAGCGTTTTAAGGAATGCGTTGAAAGCGCCGGAGGACAGCATGTGGACTTCATCAATGATATATACCTTGTATTTTCCAATCTGCGGCGGAATCCTTACCTGTTCAATCAAAGAACGAATATCATCTACCCCGTTGTTGGATGCGGCGTCGAGTTCGTGGATATTATATGAACGGTTTTCGTTGAACGATTTACATGATTCGCACTCGTTACAGGCTTCGCCGTCGGGATGTAACTTCATGCAATTGATAGATTTAGCAAAAATACGGGCGCAAGTTGTTTTACCCACGCCGCGAGGACCGCAAAAGAGGTAGGCGTGCGCCAGTTTGCCGTTTAGAATAGCATTTTTCAGCGTGACTGTCAACGATTTCTGTCCGATAACCGAATGGAAATTAGCCGGACGATATTTTCTTGCCGATACAATGTAATTATCCATGAATTGAAAAAAATTTCCACAAAGATAATATCTTTTTATCAGAAATCAATTATAATTATACCTTACGCGGTTTAATTTTGTGCATAGTAGTCATTGCGAGCGTTAGCGATGACGTTGCACAAAACCATGCCTTACAGGGTTATAACCTGTATTTTTTGTGGATTATAACGTATCAAGTTCTCCATTAGCAGCTTTGCACGCCGCCTCTTCAATTGACAGTTAATCGCTTGTCATCTTTTTTATAATTCCGTATGCTTCTATCATTCCCAATTCGCCGGCTTTACTTAAATCGCTGATTCCCTGTTCCGTATTTCCAAGATACAGGTATGTAAGTCCCCTGTTGAAATAGGCTTCCGGGAAATCTATATTATGCTCAACAGCAGCAGTATAATCAGCTATGGCAGTTCGAAAATCTTTCTGGGAAAAGCGAATATTGCCCTTGTTGAAATAAGCGTATGCGAAATCGGGATTCAAGCGTATAACGGTTTCATAATCTCTTATAATCAAATCAAAATCAGTGATTTGATTAAGATTATCCTGTTTCTTGTCTGGAATGAGCGTTAAAGTTTTATTAGATGAGAGTGAAGATCCAGGAATATTTTTTAACGGATTAGACTGGAAGCTGAATGTCAGAGTTTCGCTATCATCTTTATAATTAGCTATTTCCATTTGCTTATGACGAACTACAGCCCGATTGAAATAAGCCATAGCAAATGTCGGATCTATTTTTATCGTTCTGTCATAATCATTTATAGCTTCCGTCAAGTCTTGCAAAACCATATAGTCCAAAGCCCTGCCGAAACAGGCATTGGCATTTTCAGGATTTTTTTCTAAAATTAAGGAATAATCGTCTATCGACTTGAAATGATATTCTGCCTGCTCATCTGTTAGAGGAGCTTCATTATCAATCACTTTCAAAAGCATAGATAAGAAATGCCTGTTATTGTAGTCGGAAACCATTTTGTCGAAATGAGAAATGGACTGGTCTATAGATTCAACTCTCTCATAATAAGTTATAACAAACTGAGGTTTCAGGTCAATTTTCACTTGCCGGTCTTGAACTCTTCCGCGAATCTCATTAGCGTATTTTGATTTTGTTTCTTCTTCCTTATCATAAACAACAAGGCGATTGAATTTTTCAATATTTTTATCCGATTTTTCACGAGTTTTTGCACTTTCATCATCCTGTTCGGATTTTGAATCCAGAGTTGCCTTTCCTGTAACAATCTTTCCCCGTTCCTTCTCTTTTAGCAACTTCTGTTCCAAATCATAAGCATACCAGTAATCGGTATCAGCGCCTTTCACATCGTTCATCTTCTTTTTCACTTCCGAACGGAAATAATATCCAGGAACAAAATTAGGATATTCAGCTAAAACCTTGTCCAGATCGGCAATAGCTTCGCGGAACTGACGAGCATCAACAGACAGAATTGCCCTGTTATAAATTGCCATAAAATTATCCGGTTCCTGCTTGATTACCTCGTTAAAATCTTCGATAGCGCCATACGCATCACCTACTGTTGAGCGCAGAAGTCCCCTGTTGAAACGAGCAATCGTATTTTGCGGCTCAATATTGATAACAATATTATAGTCATCCATCGCTCCGCGCAAATCGTTCAGATGATATTTGATCAGTCCGCGATTAATATGATAGCCTGCGCGTCTGGTTTCCAGACGAATAGCTTCGTCGAAATCTTTCAGGGCAGCCTGATAGTTTTCCTGCTGGATATACAATATTCCTCTTTGAGCATACGCAACATGATAATACTTGTCTAATTCGATTGCCTTGTTAAAATCCTGAAAAGACAACAGCGTATCGCCCTGTTCGGAATATGCTGCGCCGCGCACTAAATAAGCCTGCGTATATTTGGGCTGATAAGTGAGGAGAAGATTCAAAGTAGATATTGCCAACTCGTATTCTTTCGACAGGATATATGCAATAGACTTGTTTATAAGCATTTGCTTGTCTTCGGGTCGAAATTCCAAGCCTTTGTCGTAATCCTCTATAGCGCCTTTCAAATTATTCTGATACTGTCTTGCCGCGCCTCTGCACTGATAGGCATACCATAAAAAAGGATTCCGCTCTATACACAAATTCAAATCGTATTCTGCGCCCTTAAAATCGTCGAGGCTAAATTTTGCCATAGCGCGATAGAGATAAGGCTCTGCCAGATAAGGTTTTGCCTTAATTACCTGATTAAAATATTGAATAGAAAGCACATAGTCTTCAAAATACAAAGCGTTTTTACCGATAGCAAGTACGCGGTTTGTATTGATTTGTGATTTTGCAGGAATTATTACTGCAATAAGTAAGATAAAAGACAGACAAAACTGCTTCATAATTTTGTATTTCATTGTACTTTCCATAAGTAAATCAGTATTCTATATTAAGTAAATCAATATTCTGTGAAATTATTTCTTTCCTGCTGGTTTAACCCTGTAAGAACAGTTAGTGTTTCCGTTCATTATCCTGTTCAATTTTGAACGTATAACCTGTTTCCTGAAACTGGGAATGTGATCAATAAACAAAATTCCGTCCAGATGATCGTATTCATGCTGAATCACGCGCGCTTTCATACCTTCGTATATTTCATCATGCTCCTGCATGTTTTCATCTAAATATTTGATACGAATCCTGTCGTTGCGAAGCACTTTTTCGTGAATGCCCGGAATAGAAAGGCATCCTTCCTCCATTTCTTTTTCCTCTCCGCCGCGTTCGATAATATGCGCATTAATCAATGTACGTTTGAAACCGGCAAGCGAGGGATCGTCTTTGGCATAATAACTTAAATCCAACACCAGAATCCGGGCTTCCAAACCGATTTGTGTGGCAGCCAAACCGACTCCTTCGGCATTTCGCATCGTTTCAAACATGTTTTCCAACAACTTATCCAAATCAGGATAATCTAAAGGAATATCCTTTGTTTCTTTCCGTAAAACGGAATTACCATATAAATACACAGGTAAAATCATAAATCAATTTCTGATCGTTTCTAAATATGACTGTAATAAGATAACAGCGCTTAATTCATCTACTAAAGCTTTATTCTGACGGGCTTTTTTCTTCAATCCTCCCTGTAGCATCGCCTTGTGCGCCAGGGTTGAAGTAAATCTCTCGTCAACCATTTTTATTTCAATGGAAGGAATAGACCGACTTAACTGCTTTCTGAACAATTCAACACGCTCCATATTTTCTGAATATTCATAGTTCATGCGGCGAGGCTCGCCTAACAGAATCAGATCCAGCGTTTCCCTGTTCATATATTCTTTTATAAAATCAATAACCGACGGACTTGGTAAAGTTGTCAGCCCGCCTGCTATTATCTTATTTGGATCGGAAACGGCTAAACCGCTTCGTTTTTTTCCATAATCAATCGCAATAATTCTTCCCATTATAGCGTACAAAGGTACATGAAATTTTTGAATTACACACAAACAAATAAAAATTCTCTGGATTGCTTCAAGCTTCACTTCTGCGATGACGTTGCTTTGTGTTCGCCATTGCAAACTGTTTACGGCAAAGCAATCCAAAAATTTACAGAAAAAAAACAAACATCATGCTTTTGATTTTGTAAGCCAGTTGAATATTCCACAAACAGGCTTGCTGGAGGCTATATAGAACCATGCAAGAGGAACGAAGCAAAAAATATAGCGTTTACAGGAATATGACATGATATTCTCTATGCTGTCCCACAGATAATTAATCTGATAAACGAGTATGACATAAAATATGAGCGACAGCAACATTATGATTAGAAAGCCCATTTGCCCCCCCCGTTAACAATATTTAAGATATTGATTGCAAAAATTATAGCAAACAATATAAATGTTAATCCGTAATACTGGCTCGTTGTTAACAGCATCCACAGATAGCTGACAATAACGCCTGCTTTTTCCGAATCCCAAAACGGTTTTAAAATAACAACCTGCTCTGCTTCCATACTGTTTATTTTCAGATATACAGTCCACAATATAAAAAGTGCAATGCAGGTAACTCCAAATATTACCAAGCGCTTAATATCAGCGCGTTGCTTTAGCCGTATAGCCTGCCATGCAATAATACAGCAACACGCAAGAATGAATACTATCCCTTCGTTTCTTGTCCAGATATTTAAGGCAAGCAATATGCATGATACCGTCAGAAGCGTGGGTTCTTTTTTGTAATACCATGCAGCAAAAAACAATACGCCAACAGAAGCATAATACGCATGAAGCACATTTGTTGCCGACATGGATGAAAATGCTATCATTTCGGGTGTTATAAATGTAAAAAGCGTTGCAATCGCAGCAAGGGAAGGATTAACGAAACGCCTAATAACGCCATAAAATACAAAAATAAACGATAAATAATGCAACGCATTAACAATTTTCGACGTTTCGGCGCCCAGCATATACACGTATGCGTAGGAACATTGTGTTAGAGGAGTATAGCTTATATACGATCCTGCGCCCCTTGCTGCTTCATAGCAATCGGGATCATTAAATAAACTAAGTTTGCTTATAACGCCTTCGTGAGCTATTGCCCTGCCTATCAGATCGAAACCAGCAATGCTGTCCCTGTCGAATGTAGGGAAATAGATACACTTTGCAAAATTCATAACTTCCACTGCAATCAAAATCAGTATGAAAAGCGCCCACAACAGGTTTATACCGGAAAAATCAATCTTCAAGCAGGATTTAAACCATTTATACAAACTGTTTTTCTTTTTTAACTGTAATATGATTAGCAGAACAGTCAGCAAAACAGTACTCAAAAGCATTGATACAGCAGTCAGGGGGATGTGAAAACTGTCGAGCGCGACCATCATCACGGTTTGTATTCCTATACCTACAGGAAAAGCCAGTCCAACAAGTTCCATTAGTTTTAAACGGCTCGACGCTGTTAAAACAATTGTTATTCCGAGTATTATGGATAAAAAAATACCTAACGCAAGCATAACTATTCAGTGACTATTTTTAGTAAATTAAAATCAGGTTTGGGATCGACAGGATAATTCACATTTTCATATCCGTATCCGTTAATAATGGCGACATGCGTTTGCTTGCCATACAAGGGACTGGTTTCTTTCTCACAATTCATTAATACTTTACGGGGATATACGAAATATGTGAGTTCCATTTTATTGGTCAATCGCTTGTCAATGTGATAATTATATTTTTTCTCCATTTCCTGGATCTTTTCAGGGTCAGGAAATAGAATAATTGCATCTTCGGGCGTATTCTGCTTTACATAATTACAGTAGGAATAAAGAAATCCTATTTTCATTTCATAACGCTGATCCTTAGTGGCTTTGGGATTTTTCATTATTGTTTCCCAGTTTGAATTTAGCATACTCCAAACCCAGTTGTAGCTTCTATTTTGTTTATAGCATATAAAAATAATCAATAAGCCTCCCAGACACAACAATATGCTCCGTGTGTTAAACAAAACTGACAAAAGCCCCTCCTTTTTCTTGTCCTTGCCTGCAACAGGTTTCTGAGGAACATGCTTTTTTCCCCTATTTTTTTCTTTATTGTAATTATTTTTCATGGCGCAAAGATAGCATAAAATCTTCAAATCACAAACAAACAAAAATTCTCTGGATTGCTTCAAGCTTCACCTTCGCAACGACGTTGCTTTGTGTTATTCATGCGAGCCGTCTACGTCAAAGCAATCCAGAATTTTCAGGGGAAATGTAATACATTTTTTTCATTTTCCACAAATGCGTTCACGTATTTTTTTCGTTAATTGCATGTAATGTAAAAAAAATCATATATATTTGCAGAAAAAATATTTCAATTATTATGCAAAAAAATTTAATTATATTATTAGCAACTATATTTATGTCTGGTTGTAACAATTTGAAAATGGCTAAAAATGAGCCTGTTATTTATCCTGTTACCGAAAAAGGTAACGAGTTTCATGTTTATTTTGGCGACACAATAGCCGAACCATACTCGTGGCTTGAAAATGACACATCAGCCGCTACCGTTGCATGGGTTGAGGAAGAAAATGCTGTTACTCAAAGGTATCTTTCGCAAATTCCTTTCAGGGAAAAATTGAAACAGCGCATGACCGATCTCACAAATTACGAAAAATTCGGCGCACCGTTTATTAAAAACGAAAAGTGTTATTTTTTCAAAAACGACGGATTACAAAATCAGAGCGTTTTGTACGTTGCCGATAATATCGACGACATAAAGGCAGGGCGTGTCCAGCCACTGCTTGATCCGAATACGCTTTCCGATGATGGAACAGTTGCCCTCAAAAGCGTTGATTTTTCCAATGACGGAAAATATATGTCCTACACAATTTCGCGTTCAGGCAGCGACTGGGAGGAAATTTACGTTATGGACTTGGCAACAAAAACTATGTTGTCCGACAAAATAGAATGGGCAAAATTTTCGTCCGTTTCGTGGTTTCAAAACGGTTTTTTCTACTCGGCTTATGATGCGCCAACAGCAAAAGGAACTGAATTTTCAAATGTAAATGAATATCATAAAGTTTATTACCACAAAATAGGAACAGAACAAAAAGAGGACAAACTTTTTTATTCAAATCCGAAATACCCGAAAAGATTTTATCACGCTACTGCACCCGATGAAGAAAACGCGCTTTTTGTTTATGAAAGCGGTGCAAATAATGGGAATCGGTTGTTTGTATTTGACTTTTATGGTGGAGTACCCAAAACTTCGTCTTATTTAGATATAAAACTTTTAAAACTTCAACCAACTGAAATCGCCCCTGACGATAATTTTGAATATAATGTTGTGGAAATGATTGGCAATAAATTTTATGTTCTCACAAACTATAATGCGCCAAAATATCGTTTAATGGCAGGCACATTAGACAAACCTGAAATCAAAAATTGGGTTGATGTAATACCTGAAAGCGAAAATGTGCTTGTCAGAGCTGATTTTACGTCCGGAAATATTATTGCGACTTACGACAAAGATGCTGCAAATCACGCATTTGTGTATAGTTTAGACGGCAAAAAAGAATATGAAATCGCACTGCCAACTTTCGGCTCTGCTGGTTTTTCAACTTCTTTAAAAACAAGCCATATTTTTTACTCATTCACCTCTTTTACATTTCCGAATACTGTTTTTAAATTTGACATAAACAACAATACATCAGAGGTTTTCATTCAGCCGAAAGTAAAAATAAATGCAGATGAATACGTTACCGAGCAGAAGTTTTACACTTCAAAAGACGGCACAAAAGTTCCTATGTTCCTTGTTTATCGTAAAGACGCGGTTAATCGCGCCTCTACAAACGGTGGCGCACCTACACTGCTTTACGGCTACGGAGGTTTCAACATTACCTACCGCCCGACATTTTCGCCCTACCGCATTCCGTTCCTCGAAAACGGCGGCGTTTATGTTATTGCCAACATACGGGGCGGCGGCGAATATGGCGAAGAATGGCATATTGCAGGAACTAAAATGCAGAAACAGAATGTTTTTGATGATTTTATCGCAGCTGCAGAGTTTTTGATTTCGGAAAAATACACTTCGAGCGAAAAACTTGGCATTATTGGCGGTTCAAATGGCGGACTTCTGGTTGGCGCGTGCGTAAATCAACGCCCTGATTTGTTTAAGGTTGCAATTCCAGAAGTCGGCGTAATGGACATGTTGCGTTATCATCTTTTCACAATCGGCTGGAACTGGGCAAGCGACTACGGCACTTCCGACGACAGCAGGGAAATGTACGAATATTTAAAAGCATACTCGCCATTGCACAATATCAGCAACAACGGCACGCCCTATCCTGCCATTCTTGTTACAACAGCAGATCATGACGACCGCGTTGTGCCAGCTCATTCATTCAAATATGCAGCAGCATTGCAGGCAGCAAACACAGGTGATGCTCCAAAATTGATAAGAATAGATACCAAAGCTGGACACGGCGGAGGTAAGCCAATTAGCAAAATCATTGAAGAGCAGGCAGATATATATTCCTTTATTATATGGAATCTGGGTATGAAATATAATAATATTTATTTTTAAAAACTTATTCTTAATCTTGTACACTAAAAAAAACAAATATCACAATGAAAAAGGTAATTACTTTTGGAGAAATAATGCTCCGTTTATCAACTCTTGATTATCAGAGATTTACACAAGCAAATCAATTAAATGCAACTTTTGGCGGCGGGGAAGCCAATGTTGCAGTTTCTTTATCCAATTATGGAATCCCTACAGATTTTATTACCCGTTTGCCGGAAAATGATATTGCCGAATGGTGTATTTCCGACTTGCGAAAATATAATGTTGGAACACAGAACATTATTCGTGGCGGCGATAGAGTTGGCATATATTTTTTGGAAACAGGGGCGGTTGCCCGCGCTTCCAAAGTAATTTATGACAGAGCTAATTCGGCTATCGCACAGATCAAGCCAGGAATGATTGACTGGAAAAAAATCTTCCATGACGCGCAATGGTTTCATTGGACAGGAATTACGCCATCTCTGTCGCAGGGTGCAGCCGATGCTTGTCTCGAAGCTATTAAGATTGCAGGCGAAATGGGCATAACGGTTTCAACCGACTTGAATTACCGTAAAAATCTTTGGAAATATGGAAAAAGCGCCGCCGAAATTATGTCTGCATTAGTAGAAGGTTGCGATATTATTTTGGGAAATGAAGAAGACGCCGAAAAGGTATTCGGAATTAAGCCTGAAGGCTTCGACGTAGCCCGTACCGGAGGAGAAATGAATGTTAATAAATTTGAATCTGTTTGTAAACAGTTGTCGCATAAATTTCCGCGTGCTAAAAAAATAATTATTACTTTACGCGGCTCAATTAATGCAAATCACAACACGTGGGGCGGATGCCTGTATTCCGAAGGAAAATTATATAATTCTAAAAATTACGACATTACGCATATTGTTGACAGAGTTGGCGGCGGAGATTCCTTTATGGGCGGCTTGATTTACGGGCTGATTAACTTTCCCGATAACGACCAGAAAGCCCTTGAATTTGCAGTAGCAGCTTCAGCTCTAAAACACACAATATATGGCGATTACAACTTGGTTTCCATTGCCGAAGTTGAACAGTTAATGGCGGGCGACGCATCAGGTAGAATAAGCAGATAAAAATTTAGATTATGGCAAAATATAATAAACTGCAAGTTATTGAAATTATGAGCATTACAGGAATGGTTCCTGTGTTTTATCATGCCGACGTAGAAGTGGCAAAAAATGTAGTGAAAGCTTGTTATGAAGGAGGAGTAAAAGTCTTTGAATTTACCAATCGCGGAGAATTTGCACATGAAATATTCGGAGAATTAAGTAAATACGCAAGCAAAGAATGTCCTGGATTAATTTTGGGTGCAGGCTCAATCATTGATGCACCAACAGCATCCATGTACATGCAGCTGGGAGCTAATTTTCTTGTTGGACCATTGTTTAATCCTGACGTTGCTAAAGTTGCCAACCGTCGATTAACGCCTTATGTGCCTGGTTGCGGTTCCGTTTCCGAAATAGGATTTGCTCAGGAATCCGGTTGCGATTTATGCAAAGTTTTTCCCGGCGACGTATTAGGACCTAACTTTGTGAAAGGACTGAAAGCTCCCATGCCATGGTCGTTGCTAATGGTTACAGGAGGAGTAAAACCCGAAGAAGCCAATCTGAAAGCATGGTTCGACGCTGGCGTAACATGCGTTGGAATGGGATCAAATCTTTTTCCGCAAGACGTGATTAACGCAAAAGACTGGGATAAAATCACCGCTTTCTGTTCAAATGCACTTAATATTATTAAATCCGTAAAAAACAAAAAATCATGATTAAAATGACTAATTATCGATGGGCAATTTGTGCAATGCTTTTCTTTGCAACAACGATTAACTACTTAGACAGACAGGTATTGTCGCTCACGTGGGATGAATTTATAAAACCTGAATTTCACTGGGATGAAGATAATTACGGAACAATCGCTTCATTTTTTTCAATTTTTTACGCTGTCTGTATGCTTTTTGCAGGCAGATTTGTTGAATGGATGGGAACAAAAAAAGGCTATCTATGGTCTATTGGAATATGGAGCATTGGCGCATGTCTTCATGCTGTTTGCGGGGTCATTACCGAACAATATGTTGGGTTGCACAACGCTGCCGAACTGGCAAGCGCTACCGGCGACATAGCAGTATTGATAGCCACTGTAAGCATGTACTGTTTTATGTTTGCACGAGGCGTGCTTGCATTAGGCGAAGCCGGAAACTTTCCTGCCGCCATTAAAGCTACTGCCGAATATTTTCCAAAGAAAGACCGCGCTTATTCCACATCAATTTTTAACTCAGGCGCTTCTATCGGCGCATTGTTCGCTCCGCTTTCGATACCGCCTCTGGCAAAAATATTTGGATGGGAAATGGCATTTATAATCATAGGATTACTGGGATTTATCTGGATGGGATTCTGGGTTTTTATCTATGAGAAACCGGAAAAAAGCAAGCGGGTAAATGCTGCCGAACTTGAATATATAGAACAAGATAAAGAAAATACGAAAACGTCAACCCCTAAAATTGAAAAAATACCTTTCATAAATTGTTTAACTTTTAAACAAACATGGGCTTTTGCATTTGGTAAGTTTATGACCGACGGAGTATGGTGGTTTTTCCTTTTCTGGATGCCTCCATATCTCAGTACTCAATTCGGCATAAAGATGTCGGAAGGATTAGGTATGGCGCTGATTTTCACGCTTTATGCTATTGTTACGGTACTTTCCATATATGGCGGAAAACTCCCGACAATTTTCATCAACCGCAGTGGACAGAATCCTTATGCTGCGCGGATGAAAGCCATGTTGATATTTGCGTTTTTCCCGCTTCTTGTACTTTTAGCTCAGCCACTTGGCATGGAATTTTCTTATCTCGGCAGGAATGCCGCATGGATTCCGGTTATCTTGATTTCGCTTGGTTGCGCCGCTCACCAGGCTTGGAGCGCAAATCTTTTTTCTACTATCGGAGATATGTTTCCTAAAGGCGCTATCGCCACAGTTACAGGCATTGGCGGAATGGCAGGCGGAATTGGCTCCATGATTCTTCAAAAGAGCGCAGGCTCGCTGTTTGTATATGCAGGCGAAACCAACATGACATTTTTTGGTTTTGAAGGCAAACCTGCGGGATATTTCGTAATTTTTTGCATTTGTGCAGTCGCTTATCTAACAGGGTGGATTGTGATGAAAGCATTAGTGCCGAAGTATAAGTTAATTTCGTATGAATAATTAAATCGTCATTGCAAGTATTAGCAAAACGATTCAAGAATTATAAATTATAAATTATGAATTATGAATTTAGCTGGCGCGGGTTTGTAACCCGTTCCTGTTTTGCTAAAACCAGTTCATCGCTGTCAGGGCATTCATATCAATAAAAAAGTCTATTGTACTTTACGCGGTTTAATTTTGTGCATCGTCATTGCGAGTGTTAGCGACACAATCCAGAAATTAGTTATCAGTTTTTAGTTATCAGTTATCAGTTTTTTAGTACTGGATTGCTTCAGGTTTCGTCTTCGCAATGACGTTGCACAAAACCATGCCGTGCAGAGTATAATTTGCTGTTAAAAAAGATGCCGCAGCTACGCTGCTCAGGGAAAGGTGGATCACCTGCAAAACCCTGTGTTTTGCGCTAAGGCGCGTAGCGCCAGTATCTTTGTAGCCGTGTGCGTAAGCGCACGGTAAAGGATGTACGGAATCTAAACAGAGCAGCGTAGCTGCGATACCTTAATTTTTATTGAATTATGCTTTACGCGGTTTAATTCCGTGCAACGTCATTGCGAGCGTTAGCGAAGCAATCCAGAAAATAGTTATCAGTTTTTTAGTACTGGATTGCTTCAGGCTTTGCCTTCGCAATGACGTTGCACAAAACCATGCCGTGCAGAGTATAATTTGTTGTTAAAAAAGATGTCGCAGCTACGCTGCTCTGTGAAAGGTCTGTGTTTTCCAACCGTGCGCTTACGCACACGGCTACAAAGATGTTGCAGCTACGCTGCTTTTCCTGACTTTGACAATGCGTCACCCAATATTATCAAAATTATTAAAAAAC
>JAIRPX010000223.1 GCA_031256775.1 Dysgonamonadaceae bacterium | reverse complement strand
ATTAAGGTATCGCAGCTACGCTGCTCTGTTTATATTACGTACATCCTTTACCGTGCGCTTACGCACACGGCTACAAAGATACTGGCGCTACGCGCCTTCTCGCAAAACACAAGGTTTTGAGATGATCCATAAAAAGATCCTTCGATGGCGCGGTTTAATTTTTGTGCAACGTCATTGCGAGCGTTAGCGAAGCAATCCAGTAAAAAACTGAAAACTAAAAACTAAAAACTGAAAACTAAATTCCGACATAACGCCATTGTATTGCGCCAACGCTGTCAGCTCCAAAGCATAATTCGACAGTAAACCGGAAGTTATTTTCGATTTGTCCAAATCCTGAAACAGAGCATTTAAGCTGTTTTTTAACTTCGTCGAGTTAAAAGTGAAGCTCCTGTTTCACAACAAAATGTAGTTTTGTACGTTAATTAATTTGTAATTAAAAAATATTGAAATATGTATAATTATCAGGTTTTCAAAGCAGGAGCTTTGGTTTTAAGGACGGCGGAAGCCGAGCTTCCGCCGAGTGCA
Organism: Dysgonamonadaceae bacterium; assembly: GCA_031256775.1. GTDB lineage: Bacteria > Bacteroidota > Bacteroidia > Bacteroidales > Azobacteroidaceae > Azobacteroides. The sequence continues at coordinate 10,098 of JAIRPX010000223.1, read as the reverse complement.
TTCGCTTGGTTGGCGACAAGCTACAGACAGCTCGGAGTAAACATTCTTTATGATCCTTATGGTTCGCCGATAGTTAGGAGATATGAGAAAGTAAAATGATGTATATTCTTTAAATTAAATGTTAATAATGAATAATTCAACGAAAAATAAAGAAAAGAAATTATTGTTAATAATTAGAGGTTTGGTTTTATTTTTTATGTTGTCTCTAATTATATCGGGAGTAACTGCATTTCCATTAGAGGCAGAGTTAAATATTTTATGTGAAATATTAGACATTCCTATTGATGCATCCCCTGAAACATATTCCGGATTAAAGAATTGGATAGCTACGGTAAGAGATGGGATAATCCAAACAAATCAACTTTATCCTTTCTTGGCTTATGGAACGGACTGGTTAGCTTTTGCGCATATAATTATCGCTGTTGCATTTATCGGTTTGTATCAGAATCCGGTAAGAAACAAATGGATTGTTTATTTCGGAATGATTGCATGTGCAGGAATAATTCCATTAGCTCTTATCTGTGGCACAATCAGGCATATACCTTTTTATTGGAGGTTAATAGATTGTTCGTTTGGTGTATTCGGATTAATTCCTTTATATATTATGCATTATTGTATAAATATATTAGAAAATAATGAAAAATCGCAATAATTAAAAAAATAAAAATAAAAAGACAATGAAAAATACAATATTATTTTTATTTGCCTTAAATTTATATTCATGTTTAGCGCAACAAACGGAAAGCTTTGAATGTATAATAAAGAAAAATAAACCAATGTGGATTGAAGCATGGGCACGCAACCCATTATTGGGCTTGAAATCTGATGGTTGGTATTCATATAGTAATAGCTATTCATATAACTATACGAAAATACCTGAATATGCCCCTTTTTATTCTTATTCGCCTTCAAAGCAAATGTTTGTAGATATATATTCTCGAACGTTAAATATTAATGTTAATGGAAATGATACTTCAATAGTTTATTTAGAGCCTGAAGCTGAAATTATTTTATCTGATACGATAAGCAAAAAATCAGAAAGGATTCTATATGTGAGCGACGGAACTTATTTTGATGATGTAATTTGGATTAACGATACATCTTGTATTGTTTTAGGTCATTTTATTGATTATAATTCTGATAAAGTTTTTCCCAAAATAATGATTTTCGATATAAAAAAGCAACAGCAAACGCATTATAAAGGAAATGCTAATGAATTGAGACTTGACTATATTGAAAGAAAATTTAATAATTATTGAGGATAGTGATGATGTTCCCAGTTTATCGTGTCTCTGCGTGTTTACACAAAATTAAACCGCCTAAAGCAGATCTAAGTAAACGAGACAGTTATCAGTTATCAGTTATCAGTTATCAGTTATCAGTTGTCAGTTTTTAGTTATCAGTTTTTTACTGGATTGCTTCAGGCTTCGCCTTCGCAATGACGTTGCACAAAACCATGCCGTGCAGAGTATAATAACGCTGATTCGCAGCCCGTTTACAGACTGGCAATATTTAATGACGTTTTATACATATAGAAATCATTACGGAAATTCTGCCACAGAAATAAAACACGAAGTTTATAACGACACATTTTTTGCATCAAACCATATATTTATCTTATTTTTCAAATAATATTGCATATATAATAAATTAAATTATTAACTTTGTCACGCATTAAAATATAATTTATAAATGCTTATTATTTAATTTATTTAATTTGGTTTTTTATGAAAAGTTTGTTTACTGTTTTATTTACATTTATGTTTGTAATTGCCGTTTCTGGGCAATCGCTGGGTATTGAGACCTTATGGGAAAAGACCGGTCTCAGTTATAATGCAGGAGACGCATGTCGTGGTATTGCGTATGCGAAAATAGGAGATGCAAAGCATTTGTATCTTGCTTCCCGTACGCACTCTATGAATCGCGTAGTTGTGGTGGATGCTGCTACAGGAGATTCGATTAATACGTTATCGAATACCGGTATCAGCGGAGGAACTCATGTGGTCAGTACTTTGGCTATTACAGCCGATAATGTACTGCTGGTCACTAACCTTACGGTAGATGCTCGTTTAAAGTCGGAAGGCAACAATCCTTACAAGGTATATGCCTATACTTCCGAAACGGCAGAACCGCAGTTAGTTATTGAATATAATACGCCAGCCGACGATGAAAAGGCGTCCCGTTTTGGCGATAAAATTATTGTTACAGGAAATTACGCCGACGGTTCTGCAAAATTGTATGTATCCAACTGGTTTATACAGCCTGGCGGCGTGGAAGTTACCATCTTTTCCATGATGGCAGATCCGGATAACGCTAATACGTATAAATTCAATCCTGTTCCCGTGAAAAAATATTTTACGATAGAAGGATTTAACAGCGGGGATGCTAAGAACTTTGCAAGCTATCTGGAACGTCCCGACGGATCTTTCCTTTGGACGAGTAACGGCGCGCCTATCTATAATTTTGACAAGAATGGAAATCTTGTAAATCAGTCGCCCGAAATTGCGCCCAATTTCATTGCAAAAAATACTAATGGTCTGAAGTATCTGGGAAGCGATGGCGTTTACGAATACATTGCTTTTGTTAATTATTCAACGGATGGCGCTGTTTCCGGTTTCACGGAAATTTATAAATACCCCATCGGGGATTTCGTAAAAGGCGGAAGAGCATATATTGTTGCAAGAACTAATGCAATAGATTTTTCGGAAGCTTCTGTTTCCAATGGAAATGGAGCAGGCGATATAACTGTGGATTTGTCGGGCGAATATCCTGTGTTATATACATTGCAAACCAATCAGTTGATCGGCGCCTACACTGTGAAGAGCGTTTCTTTAGCTGATTATGCACCTGATAATTCCGAAAATACGCAAATTATCTGGGAACGAAACGACCGCAAAAACGGTGTTCCTGATTATTTTGGCAGGTTACATGCAACTCCTGAGTTTCCGGAATCTTCATATTCATCTCCTGAATATATTTCCCAGGATATAGCTTTTGGAACTGTTGGCGGCGAAAGAACTCTTTACTCGCTTATCACCAAAGGTCCTGAAATTCATACTATTAACCCTGATGATGGAGAAGATATTGGCGTATTGACGTTGCCGGAACAATCATTATTGGCAGAAGGAAGCGTAGGAATATGGTCTATGACCGTTACAGAAGACGGTAAGTTGCTTGTTGCAAATAAGGCGGCTGCAAATGGAAAATTCAATGTTTACATGTATGATTCCAATAGCGCTCAACCGCAATTGGCGCTTTCTTATCCTGTTCCTTCGGATATTCCGCTTGAATTGGGAGGCTCAAAAGTTGATGTTATTGGAAGTTACGCTGAAGGAACTGCCAAACTGTATGTTGCAACAACTCAGGCAAGCTGGGGCGTTGAAGACGAAATTAAAAAAGTATATGTTTTCTCAATGCGGGCTGACGGCGAAAGTTTTGTTTTCGATGTAACGCCTGCTATCATAGAATTTAATCCTGGTGCAATTGCGTCAACAGGAGCGTGGTCTTTCCACAATCCAACGGTAGCTGCAAAAACAGATTATACATTCTATTGGATGGCAACTTATTATCCGGTTATGCACTTCGATTTGAATGGAAATCTTTTAGGAAAAGGCGATGAAAATATACTTATACCGAGAGGAAATGCGCCCAAATATATGGGAAAAGACGCCGACAAGAACGAATATATGGCTTATTATGCTTATCGTGAAAGCAATAATTCTACGCCTGCCGGACGTGCAGAAGTCTATACTTATCCTGAAAACAATTTATCGGGCGAAGGAACAGCTATTTTTGCGCGAACCACTTCTATGGGTAAATTTGTAGAAGCTCCAAGCAATATCCAGGCAGATGGATCTGTTGCTGTGGAACGGACAAGCGATGATGTTATCCTTTATGTAATGTCGTCAAATCAGGGCTTGGGCGCTTATAAATTAGATTTGGCGTTAACCATAAGAGATGACGTAGCTATTAATAGCGCAATGCCGATTAGCCTGAATGTTTGTCAGCGTGGCGACAAAATTGTCGTATCAGGAGCGGGCGTTCAGTCTGTCGACTTGATTTCATTAACAGGACAAACTGTTAAACGTGAGAACAATAGCGCTGAAATTAATGTATCTGGCTTAAAGGGCGCTTATTTACTTAAAGTGAAAACTGTTTTAGGCGACACAAAAGTAATAAAACAAATTGTCCAATAAGAACATTTTAAAGTACGAATAGACGGAAGCGCATCAAATTCATGCAATTTTTTGGTGCGCTCTCTAATTCCTAATTCTTAATTCCTAATTAAAATGAAGTTTTATATCATCGGAATCGCTTTCCTTTTCTTTTCGCACTTTTCTTTTTCTAAGGATAAAACGAAAGATGTCCGCACGACAGACGTACTCGTGATAGGAGGAACTACGTCGGGAACGAGTGCAGGAATACAATCTGCCCGTTTGGGAATCAACACTTTAATAGTGGAAGAAACGCCATGGCTGGGCGGTATGCTAACGTCGGCAGGAGTATCTGCAACCGATGGAAACAACAATCTGCCTTCGGGCATTTGGAATGAATATCGCGACAGTCTCCGCGCAAGATACGGCGGTGAGCAATTCCTTGCAACAGGCTGGGTTAGCAGTACATTGTATGAACCTCATGTTGGCGACAGGGTATTTAAAAATATGGCTTACAGGGAAAAACGATTAGATATGATTTACGGGTATTATCTGACCGGAATATTGAAAAAGGGCAACCTTGTGACCGGCGCTGCTTTTGAAAATGAAAATGGAGAAAAATTAACTGTGTATGCCAAAATTACAATTGACGCTACCGACTTGGGCGACGGATTGAAAATGGCAGGCGCAGCTTACCGTCTGGGAATGGATGCGCGTTCAGAAACCGGCGAATCTATCGCGCCTTTGCAGGCAAACAATATTGTTCAGGATCTTACATGGGCGGCAATTCTGAAAGATTATGGCACTGTTGCGCCCGTCATCCCTAAACCTGCAAATTATGAACCGAAATTGTTTGACGGATGTTGCGACCCATCGTGCGATAATATGCTCTCTTACGGCAAACTTCCTAATAACAAGTACATGATTAACTGGCCTCGACACGGTAACGATATTTACCTGAATGTTGTGGAAATGAGCAGGAAAGAGCGTAATATTGCTCTACGGCAGGCAAAGAATCATACGCTTGCTTTCGTATATCATATTCAGCAAACGCTGGGATACAGGAATTTAGGGCTGGCTGACGATGAATATGCTACCGACGACAAGCTGCCTTATATGCCTTACCACAGGGAAGGACGACGATTGAAAGGCATTGTAACGTTAAATTATAATGATGTACAAAAACCTTACGGACAGAATACTTTTCTATACCGTACAGGAATTTCTGTTGGCGACTATCCTGTTGATCATCATCATGGATGCAATCCGGAATCGCCAGAGCTTGATTTTGAGCCTGTTCCATCGTTTAATGTGCCTTTGGGCGCGTTGATTCCCGAAAAGATAAACGGCTTGATTGTAGCTGACAAGGCAATTTCTGTTACCAATCTGATTAATGGCTCTACACGTTTACAGCCGTGCGTATTGCTAACCGGACAGGCGGCGGGCATACTTGCGGCATTGTCTGTTTCCCAAAATAAGCAGCCTCGCGCAGTTGCCGTAAGGCAGGTGCAGGAATATTTGTTGAACGTAGGAGCTTACATTATGCCGCTGTATGACGTTTCTCCGAAAGATAATGATTTCAGGGCTATTCAACGTATAACGGCTACCGGTATCCTTAAAACTGCAGGCGAACCATACGGCTGGGCTAACCGCACATGGTTTTATCCGGATAAAGTAATTACGGTTAGCGAATTTGTTGATGGTTTGCGTGAATTATATCCGAATATTCCTTCAACCGACAATATTTCTTCCTTAACGGTAAATGATTTTTTTAATTACACTCAGAAGATTTCCGGCGAGATAAGTGTTTCTGAAAGACAAAAAATATGGGAAAGTGTTTCCGAAAAAACATATAGTCCTCAATCAATTCTTAACCGCAGGGAAACGGCTGTTTTACTTGATTTTTGTCTAAATCCGTTTGCTAAACAGGTAAATCACAGGGGAGAGTTTGAAATGAGTAAATGAGAGAATAGTAAACGAGGAGACGAGTAAACAAGTAAACGAGAGGGGTAGTAAACAAGTGAACGAGAGGGTAGTAAACAAGAGGATGAGAAGGTATTAAATGAGTGAGCGAGAGGATTATCTGCAAAACTTTGTGTTTTGCGAAAAGGCGCGTAGCGCCAGTATTTTTGTAGCCGTGTGCGTAAGCGCACGGTGAAGATGCACAAACATGGACTGAGCAGCGTAGCTGCGATATAATAGCTGGCAGAAAAGTAGAGACGCCCCATTGGGGCGTCTCTAAAATACCAACAAGATATTTTGGATTAACAGGAAACGCGCCTTTCATCATTTATTGTGTCTCATTTCCTTTTGTTATTCTTTAATAATTCTATGGATGACCGTGTTATTTTCTGCATAAATTTTTACAAGGTAAATTCCGGCAGGCAAATTTCCAGTTCCTATTTTTACTGCCATGCCAAACTGCGAAATCACTAAATTTCCTGTTATCGAATAAACTTCTATTTTTTCAATCCTGCTATCGGACTGAATAAATAAATAATCTTTTACAGGATTGGGATAGACAGATGACCTGACGGAAATATCGTCAACATCATTTTGCATGAAAGATACATGTAGCGTTCGCTGATAGAGGTATGCCCATTCTGGCAAAAGATTATAATCAATACCCTTGCCGCTTTGAACATAATTATAATTGGCAACATCTGTTAATGTGAGTGTTGCCTGACCCTGTTTTGAACCGGTTATCAGTTTTCCCGTATAAAAACCTTCTTTTTTATCATAAATGACTTTTGCAACCGATTCGTCTGATGAAGTCCACTGGTATTCCGGCGGCAGAGCTGCCCAGTAAGTAGTAAATTTAAAATCACTTGACGAGCCTGCAGCAAACGAATAAACGATATTTTGATCCATGCCAAAAATTCCGAATGTTTGACCATTCACCGTTTGATATGGATTGATATACACTCCGCCGTCAACTTCCGTTGCTGATTCAAATTTAGTGGTAGTGTAGGTTGTTTGATAAATACTGTTATTCCAGTAATTTGTATTATTCTTTACTTTGATTTCTATTTCGTATGTACTGTTTCCGGCAGCACGGGGCGAAAGATAAGTCAGCAGATAGTTACTGTTGGCGTCGCGCAGCATCTGTTCCTGAATGACAGCAAAATGCTCTGCCACTTCCGATATATTTTCCACCGGCATAAAAGTACCCATACCAGCCACATCTTCCTGTCGCAGAGCGCCGCTACCAGTTGAAGTTCCTATAATAAATACATCTTCTCCACTATATGATTGCTGTGCAAGATTCAATGTATATTCTCCTCCGGCAGTGTGCGCTCCGTCGGTAAACACAATCATGAAATTTTGCTGTATAGAATCGGGCGTGTGATATTCGGGCGACAGCGCCATATATCTTAATCCTTCCATATAATAACCATAAAGATTGGTGGAGTTTGTTCCCCTGTCTGGAATTTTATCAATAGCTGCAATAAGGGCTGCTGTATCAGCCTTAAAATCTGTTATCAAATTATAGTTTGCCGAAAAACCGAAAACAGCAAATTCCTGCTTTGGATGTTTTTCCCTTATTAATTCTTTGGCGGCATCTTTAAGTTTTGTTAATTTTTCACCTGCCATACTAAGGCTGTAATCAAGCATCAACACAGTTTTTATCTTAAATGGGATGGCGTCCATTTTACGTATATAGGGAAATGCTTCCGGCTCCTGGTTTATAGGGAGACACTTGCGGCTCGGAAGTTTTTTCGTTACCTGTAACTTTTTGCACCTGAGGAACTGGCAGCCCGCCTGCAGCATCAAACGTTACGGTGTAAACGCCAACCGAAGTCGAAACCCAACGAGCAGTCAGTACAAGCGCTGCTGTTGTTACAGGGGAAGAAAAATCCCAGAGAACATCGCCGTTATACCAGCCCAGAAAGATGTAATCGTTGCGAGTTGGTTCAACCGGCGGCGTAACTGTTTTACCTGCCGGAACGTCAACAGAACAGACTGTAACACCTTCGCTTACAAAATATACTTTCGGTATTGCAAAATGAGCAACTGCTTCAACATTCGCTGCCGGAACGGTTAGAGTATAAACAGGCGCATCAGAAACGGAATCACCTGCAACAGTCCATTTTTGAATAACATAATCGGCTGCAGGTTTTGCCGTCAATATTACTGTGCTTCAATTGGCATACAGACTGTCGTTAATTCCCGAAACGCTACCATAAGCGTTATTATTGGCAATAGCAGAAACTTTATAACCCAGATTTATATCAAAATCTTTCCAACAGTAGGCTTCCATATAAGACGATACTGCTGTTGATGTTGGTAAAAGTAATTTAATGGAAGGCATATAGAGATTATAAAATGTATAATAATCTATATTTGCCGGAACTGTACGCAAATTGATAACTGTTCTCAAATTATAACAGGCATCGAAGGGATAACTTCCATAGGAAGTAAGGTTTGCCGGTAAAGTTATTGAAGCAAGATTTGAACACTGAGCAAAGGCAGCATATCCAACAGAAGTTAAGTTTGTCGGCAAGATTAATGATACAAAATTACAGTAATAAAAAGCAAATTCTTCAATAGAAGTCACCGTAGCTGGTAAATCCAGCGAGGACAGGCTGTTGCAATGCGCAAAAGACCATTGCCCAATTTGGGTAATATTCTGCGACATTTCAATATAAGTCAATCCAGAGCATTGACAAAAAGCATATTCACCGATAGAAGATAACCCCGACGGCAATTTTACTGATTTTAAGGAAGCTTTGCCACTATAATTTTCATTATAGAATGAAAATTGCGGCATCACACTGGATGGATAGACATAAGTTCCAGATTGGTAGGGGGAGCGAGTTCCTGCCGTCCCCGTATATTCAACAATCTGCGCGGCACTCAAATCCAGCGTATCCAGCACGGTCATTTCATCGCGCATAAACTTGACATCGCGCGCATCAATCATTCCTGTCACCGTAAGGTTATTTACGGTTGTTCTTTCGTCTGTAGTCAAACCGCTTTTGAGCAGCCCCGCCGACGATACATTCACTGTTTTAGTAACAGCCTTCACGGACATTGCACTGAATATAAAAGTGCAAAACACCAAAAACTAAAAAATAATCTTTTTTTCATTGTTCACATGATTTGTAATGTTATTATTATCTCTGTTTAATTTTCAATTTTTCAGGCATAAAAAAAACGGACTTTTCTTATCCGCTCTTGAGGTCGTAGGAAATAACCGATACTACAAATAAGTAAAGCCCGCATTACGCGAGCGTTTTTATACTTATTCTTGTAAGTATCTTTTGAAGTTTCCTACGTTTCAAGAGACAAGAATATGTGTTAAACGCCTTTAAAAATATGTCTTAAGTGCGTATTTCTACGCTGTTATTTTATCATAAGCAAAAACTGTTAATATTTAATTGCAACCCGCAAATATAACGCTTTTTTTAATTCTATACAAATTTATGCCTGTAAAAATCAATAAAACTGATTGAAATGAGTAAACGAGAGGATGAGTAAACAAGTAAGCGAGAAGATGAGTAAACGAGTGAATGAGAGGATAGTAAACGAGAGGGGAGTAAACAAGTAAACGAGAAGATGAGTAAACGAGTGAATGAGAGGATAGTAAACGAGTAAACGAGATGGGAGTAAACAAGTGAACGAGTGGGTAGTAAACAAGAGGATGATAAGGTATTAAATGAGTGAGCGAGAGGAGCATCTGCAAAACTTTGTGTTTTGCGAAAAAGGCGCGTAGCGCCAGTATTTTTGTAGCCGTGTGCGTAAGCGCACGGTGAAGATGCACAAACATGGACTGAGCAGCGTAGCTGCGATATAATAGCTGGCGCGAAAGTATAGACGCCTAATTTCGCCTTTCAGGATTTATCCTGAAAGAAATACATTATGGATTAAGTTAAATATGACTAAAATACAATAAATTTTTATATACAATTTACTATCCGTTTGTATAATTCAATAATTCCAT
>JAIRPX010000215.1 GCA_031256775.1 Dysgonamonadaceae bacterium | reverse complement strand
TAACTCCATAAAATGCCTTTTACTGTCACTTATCTTATTACGCGATCATAAATTTTTCGCACTTTTAATCCCGCTTTTTCCCAAGTGATTCTGTCCACTTCCTCTTTTCCTTCTATTTTCAAATATTCCGACATGGAAGGATATGTGATAATGGAATACATTGCATCAGCCATAGCTTCGATGTCCCAATAATCAATTTTAATGGCTTTTTCCAGGATTTCAGCGCAACCCGACTGCTTTGAAATAATTGTAGGAACGCCGCATTGCATAGCTTCCAGCGGAGAGATGCCAAAAGGTTCGGATACAGAGGGCATTACATAGACATCGCTTGCTTTTAGCACTTCATAAACCTGTTTACCTTTCATGAAGCCTGTAAAATGAAATTTGTCTGAAATATTCCTTTGTGCGGCAAGGCGAATCATTTGATTCATCATATCGCCGTTTCCTGCCATCACAAATCGCACATTATTCGATTTTTTCAACACTTTAGCTGCGGCTTCTACAAAATATTCGGGACCTTTTTGCATTGTGATTCGTCCTAAAAAAGTAACAACTTTGTCTTTCGTACCTTTTTGAGATTTTATAGTTTCTATTTCAACGCTTAAAGGCTCAACGGCATTATGTACGGTAGTCACTTTTTGCGGATCTTGCCCATATTTTTCTATAACGGTATGGCGGGTCAGATCGCTTACCGTAATGATATGATCGGCATGATCCATTCCATCGCGTTCAATAGCATATACTCGCGGATTAACCTTGCCCCTGCTGCGGTCGAAATCTGTTGCATGAACATGGATAACCAGCGGTTTACCCGTAACCGACTTTGAATGAATACCGGCAGGATAAGTCAGCCAGTCGTGCGAATGAATTATATCGAAATTCAGCGTCCGGGCAATAACTCCGGCAACGATGGAATAGTTATTTATTTCTTCCATCAAATTATCGGGATAACGTCCTGAAAAGCCAATACATCCAAGTGAATTAGTATGATAGTAGCTGAAATCGGCATAAATATGATTTCTTAAATCGAAATACAGTTGAGGATCTATATGTTTTTTCACTTCATCCCAGTTTGTTTCTTTCCACACAACCGGCACATTGCAAGCTCCTATCATGCGTAAAAAACTTTGGTCTTCGTCGCCCCAGGGCTTAGGCATCACAAAAGATATTTCCATGTCCGGTTGCAGGGACATGCCTTTCGTTAAACCGTAACTTGCTGTTCCCAAACCTCCTAAAATATGCGGGGGAAATTCCCATCCAAACATTAACGCTTTCATATATAATTACGAATTAAGGTTATAACTTTCCAATAATTTTAACACATCAAGAATTGCCGACACATTCATTGCAAAAGAAATAGCTCCACGACTTTGGAAAGGCGGATTTCCGTCGAAAAGCTCGGAAAGCGTTCCGATGCAGTGCGTGTTCATTTCTTCGTCTAATCCTATCAACATTCTTTCTACAAACGAAACGCCGCTATACTGGTAAATTCGAATATATGCCTGTAAATAAATGCCTAACAGCCATGGATAAGCCGCGCCCTGATGATATGCCAAATCTCTTTCGCGCTGAGTTCCAACATAATAAGGGTGATAGCCCTCACTCTTTGGACTTAACGACCTTATTCCTTTGGGAGTCAGGAGTTCGCGTGTAGCTACATTCAGCGCTTCTCTTTTTTGAGAACGGCTCAACGGTGAATAATCCAGGGAAATGGCTAAAAGCATATTTGGACGCACGCTCCAGTCGACATAGTTACCGTCGATATAATCAAACAGATAGCCGAGACCGCTCACAAAAGTATCGACAAACGACGCTCCTGTTTTTGCAGCAAGCTCTTCCAGCATCCTGTTTTCATCATCAAGCCCTTTCAGCAGAGCAAGTTCCGCTGCAAATTTCAGCGCATTATACCATAACGCATTAAATTCTACAATATATCCCGAACGGGGAACAATTGGAACGCCGTTTTCGGTAGAATTTATCCATGTAATGGCTTTTTCTTTTCCTTTGGCATACAGTAAACCGTTGTCTTCCAGCTTTAAATAAGGATGTTTATTTTCTCTGATATAAGAAATAATTTCCATTATCAGACTGCCGTACTGTTCTTCGCCTTTTTTTATTCCCTGATTTTTAGCATATTGCTGCATTGCCCAAATTGCCCACAGCAGTATATCCGGTAAATCAATTTCCTGAATAACAGCATCTAACTTGTTCTCGTTTATAAAGTTACGAATAGCCGGAGTAGCCGTTGTCATTATTTTTTCAAAACGGACAGGGTCGTCTATCGACAGCGTACATCCCGGCATTGAGATGAACAAATCTCTTGCGCGGACTTTAAACCACGGATAACCGGCTAAAAGATAGGCGTCGTTTTCGGTAGGACGGTAATAGAACTGCTGAGCGGAATTTTTCAGGCAGTTATAAAAACTTGTGCGCGGAGTTCGCGTTTGAGATTCTTTTTCATATTCTTCCGCAATAAGCGAAGGAGTTATGAACGTATCTCCGCCTGAGAAGTAAACAGATTCTCCTTTTTTGATTTCCGTTTCAAAATAGCCCGGCACATATAAATCTTCCTTGAAAGGAAATCCGCGTTCCATTTCTTTGGAATATTCGATGTCGTGATACCAGTCTGGCTGATAAACAAACTTGACAGGTTTGCTAAATTGCATGTGCAGATCGGGATAACCTGCATACATACAAGTTTTTATACCGTTTTCTATTTCGGTATAATTTCTGTTAGCAACACTGTTTTCGCGTGTTAAAGTATTCACGTTACGGAAAGCAAGAAAAGGTTTAAATCGCAGAACAGTAGGAGAATGGGCATCCAATAAAGTATATTTTATCAGGATGCGGTTTTCGAACTGAGTGAAAACTTTTTCTTTACTGAGAATCACGCCGCCTACGCGGTAGATTGTACGCGGAATAGAATCAAATTCAAACTGCCGGACATATTTATGCCCGTTAGGACTGAAATGATAATTTGGGTATTGATGCACACCCAGATTAAATTCCGCTTCATGTTGAATAACCGTTTCATCCAAAGAAGACAACAGCACATGATTATCGTTGTCTAATTGAGGAACGGGAATCACCAACAATCCGTGATATTTTCGCGTATTACAGTCAACAATCGTAGTTGAATGATAAGCTCCACTCCGATTGGTACGTAATATTTCACGCCTTAAAGACTCTTCCAGATTGATTAAAAGCGTCTTATCAAATTTAAGGTACCCCATATTTCAACTTTTTTATATGATTTGAGGTATAAAAGTACAATAAATTATTGCTATTTGCAAAATTCTATCGCATTTTTTTCATTTTTTGATTAATTTTGTTCGCCAGTAATTTTGAGATTAAACTAAAAAGCAATAGTTATCAATCAGTTGCATATATTTATCATTAAATGTTAATACAAATGCGAATAGAAGAAAAAAAAATTGTTTATTCACTTGCGTTTCCCGCCCTGTTTGTTGTAGCGTTATGGCTTATATTGCTGTTGGAACGTGGACTGGGAACCGATTTGTATCAGTGGGGAATTTATCCAAGATCGGAAAGAGGCTTGTTGGGAATTTTTACCTCCCCGCTTATCCATTTAGATTTTAAACATCTGTTTTCCAATTCTGTTCCATTACTTGCGCTTGGCTGGTGTTTGTTTTATTTTTACGGAGGATTGAGCTTTGCCGTAATTCCTTGTGCATGGATATTGCAGGGAATTTTCACATGGCTGTTAGGCAGGGAATCGTGGCATATTGGAGCCAGTGGATTGATATACGCCGTGTCTTTTTTCCTGTTTTTCAGCGGGATATTCAGGAAACACCTTCCTTTGATGTCTGTTTCGCTGCTGGTTGTATTTTTATACGGGAGCATGATTTGGACTATGTTTCCTGTGGCGGAATTAGTTGACCCGATGATTTCGTGGGAAGGACACCTGTCGGGAGCTGCAGGCGGACTGATATGTGCATGGCTGTTTATTCGTAAGGGACCTCAAAAACCTGATGAGATTGAGGAAGAGGAAGAAGAAGAAAATGAGGATGATAACGGCGAATAATTCTAAAGAGGTAGCATGAAATTTTCGAGCTAAACACAAACGGCGAAGCAATCCAGAAATTAATAGGGGAAATTAATATTTTGCAAAAAAATTGGCAAAATTATCGTTTGGATTATTCATTCGTAGCGATTTTCGCAATCTTTTCCGTGCAGTTTTCACGCTGTCGGGCGATATATTTGATATTGCGGCAATATCTTTTGTTGTCAGATTCAATTTCAGAAAAGCGCAAAGATGTAATTCGTGCTGTGTAAGAAGCGGATAATCAGTCAGCAGGCTATTGTAAAAATTAGGATGCGTTTGAACAAAATAATAATCGAAATCTTGCCGCAGATTACCGGCTATCGCTTGCTTCAGTTCATAAATTAGCTTGTGAACGCTTTCTATAATATTTTCAGAATCTTCGCTTTCCAGTTTTTTCAAGTGGCTTATAATATCATTTAACAATTCATTTTTCTGTATTTGCGACAGGATATTGGAAGTCAGTTCGCGATTCCTTAAATCCAGTTCCATTTCTTTATTTTTTAATTCAGCTTTTTTAGTTTGCAGCGAAGCGTTTTTCCAGCAAAAAAACAAAAAAACTATTATGGAAAGCAATGCGAAAAACGACAAGCCAATAATTAGCTTAATTTGTTGTTGCTGATGCTTTTGCTGTTCGATAAGCAGGTTGATTTTTGCATGTTCTTCGATGGTTTTCATTTCTTTTTGCAACATAAGCTGCCGCACATGTTCCTTATTTTGTTTTTTTTCCAAGCTGTCGGTCACTGCACGGTAAACTTTTTCAACTTGCAGAGCATCTTTGTACTTGCCCAGAGCTTCCATAATATTAATCTTGATTTCCAGTCCCTGTTTTTGTATCTCATATAAGAAATATGTTTCTGCTATTTCCATGCTTTTTGAAAGCGCATCCAGGGCGTCTGGATATTTTTTCAAATGATAATTTGCATTTGCCATACGAACCAGTATTTCAGCCTGATTTATAAGCAGGTTGTTTGGCGTTTCGGAAGCTTCCCTGTAATATTTCATGGCAGCTTCAAAATTTTTTTTCTGTGCATAAATATCGCCTTGCGACAACAGCATTGGAGTTGGCGAGATACCAGGATTGCGATAGCAAAATATCGAATCCATATATATCTGCGCAGAATCAGGTTCTTGCAATTCGTTATAAATGTCCACTATACTTGAATAAGCGGCATATTTGCTAATCGCCGGTAAAGTTGAATCATTCAGTATCTCCTTATATATTGTTAATGTTTTTTCCGTATAATTCATTTTCCGATAAAATTCCGCCATTACGCAATTCAGTACAAAATTCCATGGATGATTGTCAAATTCTTCCGATAATTTTTGCGCTTTTTGAATATCTTCAAACGATTCGGAAAACATGCTGTAAGTCATGTAACAATCGCTTTTGAGGATATATGTCTGGAATAGCAGCTGCTGATTTTGAGGCGCTGCCGACAGTTTGAGCAGCAAGTTCTGCGTTGTAATGAAATATTGCAGTGATTTTACAAAATCGCCATTGAGAAAGTAGTAATAACCGCCTGAATAGTTTGCTTTTGCTTTTCCGTATGGATAGCCGATTTTATCCGACAGGTGACATATTTCATTGATAAGAAACAGTATGTGATTTTCTACATCTTCCGGTGTATCCTGCTTATTTTGGTACGTTTTTATTACAAAATACTCCAGTGCATTATTCAATGCAGACACGCGAGCGGTATCTTCTTTCGGATACTGCCGCGAAATTATAGCAATGCTGTCGGGTAAAGCAAAATAATCCGGTTGCGCCCAAAGGAAACAAGGTACAGTCAGCAATATAAAAGTAATATAAATCCATTTCAAATATCCGGGCATATATTTTTGGGCATTAAGATGCTACAAAGTTACATGAAATTTTCGAATTACACACAAACGGATAAAAATTCTCTGGATTGTTTTCTCACCTTCGTGCTTTCACGCTTTCGCGCTTTTATGCCTTCGTGTTTTCACGCCTTTTATCGTTTCAAAATTTGGTTCTTTTTCTTTTACTTCATACCTTTGCAGCCTCAAATAAAAATAATTTACAAGATGAAAGCTTATGTATTTCCCGGTCAGGGATCACAGTTTGTCGGCATGGGTAATGATTTGTACGAAAAATCGCCCGTTGCCAGAGAAATGTTTGAAAAAGCAAACGAAATATTAGGATTTCGTATCACAGATTTGATGTTTGGCGGCACAGATGAAGATCTTCGCCAGACAAAAGTAACGCAACCGGCTATATTTCTTCATTCGGTTATATCGGCTAAAATACTTGGCGATGATTTCAAGCCCGAAATGGTTGCCGGTCATTCATTAGGCGAATTTTCCGCACTGGTAGCATCAGGTACGCTATCGTTTGAAGATGGTTTGAAATTAGTCTATCAAAGGGCGTTAGCAATGCAAAAGGCTTGCGAAAAAACATCGGGTACAATGGCTGCCATATTAAACCTTCCCGACGAAAAGGTGGAAGAAATTTGCGCCGGTATCGACGATATTGTTGTCCCAGCCAATTATAATTGTCCAGGACAAATTGTTATTTCAGGAACAGATTCAGGCGTTGACAAAGCTTGTGAAAAACTATTGGCGGCAGGAGCTAAAAGAGCTTTGAAATTAAAAGTTGGCGGAGCTTTTCATTCGCCACTGATGGAACCTGCGCGAACTGAATTGGCAGACGCTATCAATGCTACGCTTTTCCATGTTCCCATTTGTCCCGTTTATCAAAACGTAAATGCAAAAGGAGAAACACAACCGTCTGTTATTCAGGCTAATTTGATAGCCCAGCTGACGAGTCCCGTAAGATGGACGCAATCAGTACAGAATATGGTTGACAACGGAGCTACAAATTTTATAGAAATTGGTCCGGGCAATGTTTTACAGGGACTTATAAAAAAGATTTTGTCATGAAAAAAGTATTATATTTCACATTGCCGGTTTTAATTTTTTTTTCCTGTAATAAAAAAAATGATTATCAGGAAGCATTGGACTGCGAAAAACGTTTGAATGAAATTGAAAATCAATATGATACAGAACGGAAAAACGGCGACTTGACTGCCGAACAGGAAGCGCAGTTTGAAAAAGAATATGACGAACAGTTTGAAAAAGTGAAAGAAGCATATACTGTTTTTTTCAAAAACAATATCAACAATGATTTTGGTCAGGAAATATTCAAGACTTCCATTTGGTACAGGCGATTAAGCCTCAAACAGCTTGAAAGCGTGCTGGAAAATGCCAACGATTCGTTCAAAGCTACTGAGTTGTATCGTAAAAGCAGCGAAAGGGTGAATAATATGAAAACAGCCACTGTCGGAAATATTTACAAAGACTTTACGTCGAAAGATCCTGCTGGAAATGAAATTGCCTTATCTGAATTTGTTGGAAAAGGAAAATACATATTGCTTGATTTTTGGGCAAGCTGGTGTCCGCCATGCAGGGAAGAAATGCCGGGCATGGTCAAATTATATGAAGAATATAAAAGCAAAGACTTTGATATAGTAGGTTATTCTTTAGACAAAAGCGAAGAGGCATGGAAAAAAGGAATTGAATTTTTAGGGCTTGGCTGGACGCAAATGTCGGATTGTGCTTTTTGGGATTCGCCTGCCGCTAAGCTTTACGCGGTGCAGTCTATTCCATGTACAATATTGATTGATCCGGATGGAAAAATTGTAGAACGCGGTCTTATTGGGAGTGAATTATCAGAAAAATTGAAAGAGCTGATAAAATAATTCATTATTTTTCAATAATATTGTTGATGTGCAAATGGTTGATAAAGAGCAATATATGAAATAAAAAGCAGGGAATATTCTAAAATGTCATAAAAATATGTTATATAATATGTTTTTTTTTTTGGTAAATAACAAAAATTCCCAGACCTTTGTACACGACAACCTAAAACAATCTTTTTTGCCTTAAGGCTGATGCCTGCTAAAACTGAATAAAAAAGCCCCTGTAAAAACGGGCTTTTTTTTCATTTATAACTGTAATGACATCAAATACTGGATCATCTGCAAAACCTTGTGTTTTGCGAGAAGGCGCGTAGCGCCAGTATCTTTGTAGCCGTGTGCGTAAGCGCACGGTAAAGGATGTACG
>JAIRPX010000181.1 GCA_031256775.1 Dysgonamonadaceae bacterium | reverse complement strand
GCAGGAATATCAGTATCCTTTACAAATGGTAAAATGACGCATGGCGGTAGCGGCACATTTACCGTTTATAATGCCGACCAGAAAAAAGTCATCAAAACCCTTGAACAGAAGGGGAAAACAGAAGATGATGCGGTATATTTATTCTTCGTAGAGAATGTTCAGGGCAGGGATATGGACGGCGATTTTGCAGGCTATATGCCGCAACAATACCAGTATGGCTTTATATACGGCAATCCGAATGCTACTACGGTTGCTCACGAATTGGCGCATGGCGCGTTTAGCTTGGCGCATACGTTTAGTAATGAGCAGTTTATTGCGGCGAAATCTACGACAGATAATTTGTTGGATTATAAGGGTGGCGAGGAATTGTGGGCGCATCAGTGGAAATTGGTTCATAATCCGAAGAATGGTTGGTTGAAGTTTTTGCAGGATGAGGAAGAAGGGGAAGGAATATTTAAACCTGATTTATCAGGAATATTTTATAAAGACAGTTTATTGTTGAATAATCAGACACTTTATTTTGTGCCGTCTATGGCGGAAAGCGTAACGTTTTTTGCCAAGAAAAAAGAAGAGCAGTCGCTTGATGTAAATTGGAAAATTGGAGAAAGATCCTTGAAAGGCGATTCTGTTAGTTTTACCATTGATGAACAATTTTTTAACACGAAAGAACAAATAAAAATTGAAGCGCGGGATAAAGTAATTTTTGGAAAGGATTCGTTGATTAATGTTTATATCGAAAAAGTAAACATAGATACCGAAAGCATTATCGACAGCCTTATGCTGTCGCTTAAAAATATCAAACAGAATCTTGATTCATTGCAACAGAAACTGCCTGAATATATTGAAGATAATATGGACGCATTGTCTATCATGGAAGATAAATATATCTCAAAAGGCATGAGTAAAGAATTTGAAGCGCCGCCAGTAGCGTCGGAAAAAGAAATTGAAAAGATTTTGTTGCAAATATACCTTTTGGATCAAATCATAATGGATATGGACAGTTTTGATGAATATGTTACCGAGATAATCAAATTGTATGCCGATCCGGAAAAACGGAATGTGTTTATTCAAAGTATACGGCAATCAATGACGGCGCTCAATCCATTTACCGACAGGGAAACTCTGGAAAAACAGTACAGAGAAATGGTTATTCAAAATTTCTATCAACAATTAAACATCTTAATTCAAAAATAGAACGCCATGAAAAATAAATATCATATAATTTGCATTTTCTTACTTTTTATACCATCTTTGTGGGCGCAAAATATAACTACAAAAGTTGTATTTAACAATACGTCGGATATGGCGCAACAAAAGAATCTTATTACCGAATTGAACAACGCAGTGAATATCAACGAATTGCGGCAGTCGCTTAATGCAAATACCAAGATAACCGACAGGGATTTAAAAGTTAATATTGCTTTTTTCGACAGGAATTATTTTGTCAATATGAAATTAAAACGAGCGCATATATTGACGAGCGATGGCTACAAAGCAAAATGGCGGACAGCTACGGAAAGCAGTAGCGCCGTTTTATTTTTATTTGTGAAAGAATACGGAAAAAACGAGTACCAGTTTGCAGGATTATCCGTATCAAAACAGTTGGAAGAAGAGCATTTGTTTGATAAAGTGGTAGAATTTATCAACGACCATCTTACAGGAAACCATAAAACGATTATTGCCAACGGCAGCAAGTATCTTGCGCGGGCGATAACGCCGGTGTGGACGGATGCGAAAAGAACGGCGGCAGAAAATTTACTGAATAATGCCCGGTATAAGGCTCATGCGGTTAACTATTTTCATGGAACACTTGAATTTACCTATTTCGATTTTAGGCCGATTAAGACATGGACTGCTAATTTAGCAAAAGTCTGGTTTATTGATAAAAATAATAAATCCGACACAATCAAGCCCACTGTATCTATTTATGCTGATACTCTTATATTTAAGGGTTCTTATATTAACCCACCGACAGAAGATATGCCTTTCTCGTTTTATTCTATCGGAATTGTTTTTACATATCAAAAAGAGAAAATTTTATTAATAGAAACCGATTCCCATTGGACGTCCTTTATCAAAGACTTCCAAAGAGAGCAGAAATACAGCTCTACGGAAGATGTATCGCGGTGGAAGTGGACTAAATCCGACGGAAAATTTGTGTTAAGTTCGACTGAAGGTTTACGGGACTATGCAAAAGATGATAAATTTGAATTATTCAAAGCAGTCTTAACATCCAAAGCAGCGCCACATTTGGAAGGCAGCCAAATGCCTGTATTTCATCCTGCATACAGCAATACCTATTGCAATATTTATGCATCCGATTTGGCAAGAGATATTCTTTTTCCGGACATGTTTACTTCGGACAAAAGCTGGAACAGGGACTATGCTCCATGGGGCGAACATAAAAGGGCAGCCTTTTTGCATGAAGCGCTCACGAATAATACAAACGGTCATTTTAAATCCGTAACGTTTGACGAGGCTTGGAAATATACAAATGCTGGGTATGTGGCGTATTTAACGGCGTATAATGCCGCATATTATAATGGGAATATATTGCATAAGCATCCGGGACATATTGCTACGTGTTATCAAACAAATGGATATAGCAATTATGAAGGCGCTAACCTAATACAAGCAGGCGCTAAAAATACAGAAAGAGTTATTGGTTTTGTAACAGAAGTATGGACAATGAAGGGTGGGTATACTATAACTGATGATGAAAACAGCAATGTGAAAGCAAACTTATATTTAGGATACATTATTAAATAATTATAAAATGAAAAAAACAGTTTTATTTATTACATTTTTGACAATATTAAATATTGCAAATGGACAATTAAACCATCCCATAGACAGTCTCATTTATTCAGACGTAAGATACTTTATGATAATAGATAGTCTTAAAGTTGAAGGATTGAGAAACAACATTGACAAAAGTTGTATTTTTGTCAATGGTCGTCCTATTGATTCTACAAAAATAAGTTGTGACGGCATACCGGTCTGGTATAAAAACAATTTGTTTTTTAACACTGAAAGTAAAAATCTTTCCAAAAAAATCATGTATTCTCCGCATGATGGTGTAAAGAAATATTCGTCAGTATTTAGTGTTGATAATGGATTTGCACAATATTATAGTTATGATTATACAAATATTTATGTTGTAAATCCTCTTTCCGGAGACAGGAAATTATATACAAACTATGACAAAATTCCCGATTGTGTTGTTTCCGGCTTTTTTATTGATGCTGCACGAGCTTGTGTGATACATTGTTGTGATGGAGTTGAAGCCTGCGATTACATTAGGTGCTATTTGACATCGTCTGCCGAAACAAAAGAAATTACACAACAAATTCTGCAAACATTTAATGAAAAAGATGCTGTGCTGACTGATTTAAATTTCAACTTTATTACTAACGATGGAAAATATTTACATTTAGGAGTACAGTATATGTCAGATCAACATAATGTCAAGCGAAAAACATTTAGCCGAATATTTGATTTAAAATTTAATTTTATTGGGAATGCGCTTAATATTCAAGATAGCTATATCAATGGCGTAAATATCCAGAACAATCATATTCAAAATTATTTTTTATCATCATGGACAGATACAAAAGATTCAATAAAAATAAAAAAAAGGGCGATATATCCTTATAAGAATGTGATAGTCCCTTATCGTTTTAATCCTGTTTTGGAGTTAGCGAT
>JAIRPX010000175.1 GCA_031256775.1 Dysgonamonadaceae bacterium | reverse complement strand
ATCACGCAACAGTTGGAAAACACAAAGGAGATTAAACTGCTTTAAAAATGAGAGATGAAAATGCGACCTCTCAAACAATCGAATTGGGAGAGGCAAATCCAGCTCACCCAGAAAGAACTTACGCCAAAGGAATTAACATACATAAGCCCGGATTAAATAATTCGACAGGGCTGACAAGTTCGGGTACTGCAATTTCACAGCGTTGTTTATTGATAGATAGAGATAACTGGTCAAGTTTTATCGGTTTTTTTAACAGCAAATTATACTCTGCACGGCATGGTTTTGTGCATCGTCATTGCGAAGGCGAAGCCTGAAGCAACCCAGTACTAAAAAACTGATAACTGAAAACTGAAAACTAATCTGGATTGCTTCGCTAACGCTCGCAATGACGATGCACAAAATTAAACCGCGTAAAGTATAATTTATAAACATGAAATGAATAAAAATTAAGGTATCGCAGCTACGCTGCTCTGTTTATTCCGTACATCCTTTACCGTGCGCTTACGCACACGGCTACAAAGATACTGGCGCTACGCGCCTTTTCGCAAAACACAAAGTTTTGCAGATGATCCAGTAAAAAACTGAAAACTATACTCTGCACAGCATGATTTTGCGCAACGTCATTGCGAGCGTTAGCGAAGCAATCCAGTACTAAAAAACTGATAACTGATAACTAAAAACTGATAACTAATTTCGGATTACTTCGCTACGCTCGTGATGACGTTGCATAAAATTAAACCGCGTAAAGTATAAAACTTATAACCGTTTGAAGGAAAACTCAAATCACTTCATAATTCAAATTCTTTTTATCTCTATCGAATGATTTTTTACGGTGAAAAACATTTTTTAGCAGTTTTTTGCCACGATGTGTGCGTTTGGAGTAGCTTTCATAACTATCGCTATTCAGGTCGAAATCGCTTTCCCAAATGTATCGGGGAGAGATATAGAAATAGGTGGATTCTGTAATACCGCTATCTTTATTTTCCTCTTTGACAATATCGTATTTGCTTGGAACTAAGCATGTAATACCTCTTTCCTTGCAGTTGATTTTTATCTTTTTTATTATTTCATCGTAGCAATCGTAAATCCTATCCCACGAAAAATTGTTATAATTTGTTTTCCCTATTTGCTGTATTGGACGAATTTGCAGAATATCGAATGTATAACTGCCAAAAACATCGAAAAAATCATGAAGTTCCAGCAAATTGTCGCTATTTACCGTATAATTTATTCGTATCTTGAAACCAGGATATTTTTGCTTGACAGAAGTTAATGCAGTCATCGCCTCATGAAATTTTTCGTATGATGCGCCTTCCATAAAATATTCGTAACTTTTTTTATGTAAACCGTGTAAAGAAATCGTAACTTCATCCAGACCAGCTTCGACAAGCTCCAGCCAGTCTTTTCCCGAAAACAGATTGGCATTGGTGGTCATAGAAATGTATGGTATTCGTTTAGCTTTTCCCAGCGCTATTAATGTATTGTTATAAGGAAAGATAGATGGTTCTGCGCCGCATCCTATCTGCAATTTCAATGCACGGTGGAAAAAAGCGTCAGCCAGTTTATACAAATCTTCTTCCTTGAAGCTACCTTTCATATTTTTGCGCTTTTCAGGATCGCTGAAATAACACATCCTGCATCTCAGGTTACATGACAATACAGGGTCAATAAATATGCCGTAATAGCGTTTCCCCAAAAGATGTAAAAGATAAACACCCAAATTTTTAAGCCTCGTACTGTGGATATAACGGTTTAACTTGAACAAAAAATATATATTTTTCAAAGCGTCAAATTACTTTTTTTTATTTAAATTTAACTTTTATCCAACTCACTGTTTAGCTTTAACCGATAAACCTATATCGGAAATCCCATTTAATGTTTCCTCGCGCATCCCCTGCCGTATGGCATAAGTATAAGTGCCTGAATAGAGGTACTGTACGTCAGTTTCGTAAGGAACGGAACAGGAGAAAAGGCTAATTCCGCGTCCATGCCATTTCCCGTAAACATCTGCCAGTTCGATATTAACCGTGTCGCTTCTCTGCTTTCCATCAGGCGCAATAACATCCACAAACAGCCATATATTACGGAAAGGATACTTGTTGTTGTTTCTTATTTCCAAAAAAATATCATATTTTAGAGATATATCTTCAGGTTTGAACTGAAAATTGACTACATCGCTACGCAACCATTCTGATTCGGGAAAAGAATGAAATTCAAAAAACGCTTCTTTTTGCGAACAGGCAACAAACGCAAAACATAGAACAGTCATACATAACGATTTAATTCTGGAAAAAGTCATTGTTTGTCTTTTTTTATTACTTTTTTATTTCTGTCATTATTGCGTTTTTTGTCGGAATGTTTCTTTTTCTTTGAGTCGAAGCGCGTAAGGCTTTCATCCAGAATATCCTGATATTCTTTTTGCTGCTGGACTTCTTTTCCTTCTTCGTTAAGGAATTTAGGTTTATGACCTTTTTTATTCATGTTAATTACTTCATAAGCCCTTTCGGGTGAAATAGTTACCAAATTTGCAGCAATATGTTTGTCGGTCGAGTATTGCATTTGTTTTTTGAACACGTCAGTTTTGAAATGATAATATGTGCCATCTTTTGTTTCGAGCGGTATTTCGCGTGATGGAAAATTCTTTTGCGCTTCCATGTAGGTGTCTGCTTCATAATTAAAACAGCATTTCAACTTGGCGCACTGACCGGCTAACTTCTGTGGATTCAATGAAATATCCTGTAACCGCGCGGCTCCCGTAGCCACAGAAACAAAACTTGTCATCCAGCCCGAACAGCAGAGTTCGCGTCCGCATGGTCCGATGCCGCCTATTCTTCCGGCTTCCTGGCGCGCCCCTATCTGTTTCATTTCAATACGGACATGAAAAGCTTCGGCAAGATCTTTAATCAATTGTCGAAAGTCAACTCTGTCATCTGCAATGTAATAGAAAATAGCTTTATTGCCGTCGCCCTGATATTCCACATCGCCGATTTTCATCTGCAAACCCAGACTTTCCGCAATTTTCCGCGAGCGAATCATGGTTTCATGCTCTTTGGCTTTTGCTTCCTCAAATTTTTCCAGGTCGGCAGGTTTTGCTTTCCTGTAAATTCTTTTGATTTCTGCGTCGGGACGGATTCGATGTTTTTTCATTTGCAGCAACGCCAGTTTGCCCGTCATCGTAACAGTTCCAATATCATGTCCCGGACTTGATTCAACGGCAACAACGTCGCCATGCTCCAAAGATATTTTATTGCTGTTCAGATAGTAACCTTTCCTTGTATTCTTAAACTGGACTTCTACATAATCTGTTGCAGATTCCGATTCTTCAATGTCGCTCAGCCAGTCGTATGTATTGAGTTTATTGCACTGGCGTTTGCAGCAACCTTTCTTTTTCAAATGACATTCGCCATTATATAATTGATATTCCATAATTTTTATTTTTTCAGTAATACTGCTATTTTTACCGACAGGTCGAAAAAGACCATGCGCGGATTCACATTTTGTTCTATATGTCTTTCTGCCAAAGCCAGTTCATCCATAAAATCAACTACGTTACGTTCATTGACGTAAGTAGAAAAATTTTTTGAAAATTCAGCTTCTTTATGATTCATATAATTAATTTCAGGGATTTGCAGGCGATACAGGAAATTTTCGCGCATAAGTCGCTGTGCATAAGCCAGGAAACCTTTTTGTTTGTCGCGTCCCAGCGAAGAAAATTCTTCAGATTTTGCCTTTATGTTCTTTATGTCGCGCTTCCAGGAATTGCGCATTATGGTTATAAACAGATTCAGATAGTAGTCTGTTTCGTCAGCGGTGTCGATAATACGCACTGCGTTCAGATAGCTGCCGTTTGAGAGGTGGGCAATTATAGCCGCTTCTTCTGCCTGGACATTGTATTTTTCCATCATCAAATCTGTTAAATCTTTTTTGTTGATAGGAGAAACCGGTAAACTTTGGGCGCGCGACTGTATTGTGCCAATCACCTTGTCGGGTTCTTCTGAAATAAGAAGGAAAACAGTGTTTTCGGGAGGTTCTTCCAGTAATTTTAACAGTTTGTTTGCTGCCGCTTCGTGCATTTTTTCCGGCAGCCAGATAATCATAATTTTATATGTTGATTCGTATGCTTTCAAATTCAATTTACGCATGATTTCATCTGCTTCACGCGCATAAATTGTACCCTGCGAATTTTCAGCCGAAATATATTCCAACCAGGACGATAGATTGAAATAAGAATTTTTAAGAACAAATTCCCTCCATTTAGGTAAGAAATCGTCGCAAACCGTATTGGTTTTTCCTTTTTTGTTAACAATGGGAAAAACGAAGTGCAGGTCGGGATGCGACAACTTGTTGAATTTCTGGCAACTTGGACATATTCCACAAGCGTCGGTTTCTTTTCTGTCTGTACAGTGCAGATAGCGGGCGTATGCCAATGCAACAGGCAGAGTTCCAAAACCTTCACGACCTGAAATCAGGCGCGCATGAGGAACAAATCCTTCTTTCACCGACTGAATCAGCCGATGCTGGATTTCTTTTTGTCCAATAATATCTTTAAAAAACATTTTTATTTTTTAATAAATAGCCTTTGCAATTTTATGAATACTGTCGGTTGCCATCAGCGTGTAGAAATGCAGGCTTGGAACGCCTCTGTCAATCAGCTCCTTGCATTGCATGATGCACCATTCTATGCCTACCTGCTTTGCATCGTCGTCGTTTCGGCATTTACGCAGTTCGCTTTCCAATTCCTCTGGAATATCCGCGCGAAAAATTTTTGGCAAAACAGTCAGCTGATCAAGAAGGACGACAGGCTTTATTCCTGGTATAATTGGAATAGCGACGCCCTCGCGACGACATCTTTCAACGAAATCGAAATATTTTTTATTGTCGAAAAACATCTGTGTTACTGCATATTCAGCGCCTAAAGCAATTTTTTCTTTCAGGAATGTTATGTCGGAATCCATATTTGGCGCTTCTTCATGTTTTTCGGGATAACAGGCAACGCCGTAAGAGAAAGGCGTTGCCGGTTTTTCAAAACTATTTCCTTCCAAGTCTATTCCTGAATTATAATTATTTACCTGTTTTATCAAATCAGTTGTATGCTCATGGCTTTGGTTGGAATCAGCTCTTTCTTTTTCCATGTTTTTAACGTCTCCCCTCAGTAGCAGGAGATTATTCACTCCCAAAAACTGCAAATCAATCAGGGCATATTCTGTTTCTTCCTTAGTAAACCCTTTGCAAATGATATGTGGAATTGCCGTGATTGCATATTTATTTTGTATTGCAGCGGCAATTGCCACTGTACCTGGTCGTTTACGCACGTTGATTTTTTTCATCAAACCGTTTTCGATTTCTCTGTAAACCGTTTCGCTGTGATGAGTTGTAATATTGATATATCCGGGGTTAAACTCCCTTAGCTTGTCAATAATATTACAAACTTTTGTGAAACTGTTCCCTTTCAGGGGAGGAAGTATCTCAAAAGAAAACGCCGTTTTTTTATTACTGTTGAAAAAATCGACTAAATTCATGAAACATTCTATTATATTTTCGGCAAAGTTAATATAAAAAAGCAATTCACGAAAATAATATGCTTTTTATAATCAGGCGACGGTAATAATTTTTCAATTTAATGCCTATGGGTTTACATCTTATGCTCTGCACAAAACCATGCCATGCATAATATAAACAGCGTAAAGTATAAATTTCACATTAAGCCCTGTATATAGGGAAAAAAGACGTATTGGGTATGTTGCCTGAAAATTTTCTGTTAACTAATTCGTTATATGCTTCCTGGTTGTGTATGTAGTTCCAAACTTTGAAAGGAAACAGCTGTTTGGAAAAGCGCGACTTGAAAACAAACAGTGAATCGTCCTTTTCCCTGAATCCTCCGCCTAAATGTAAAATCCTCATTCCTTGCTGAACACCAAGTGAACGGGCTTCTTCCAAAACTAATTTTAAAGGACTAAGATGCAGGAAATCATCTTTGGTGGCATTGAGATGCGCCTGTATGACGCCATTGCAAACGGTGCAAAGCGAGCCGCTTATAATTTTATCTCCATGAAAAGCCAAAAGTATGAAAGAATTGATTAAATCCAAAAAACGATAGAAATATTCAGGGCTGAAATAATACATCGCCGAAGCGTGTACCCTGTCCATCGTTTCATTGTATATTGCTATAAATGAATCAATATCTTCTTTTGAAGAGGCTTTGCGCACAACGATTCCTTCCCGTTTTAATTTATTTATAACATATTTAAGTGAACGGGCATACTGGCTTTTCTGTTCTTTTTCCGGCAACGTCAAATCAATTCCTACGGTTGGGTTTGAATCTATAATTTTTCCCATTCCTTTAAGTATGTGTTGCTGAAAGGGAAACAGGGAATGAAAACGTGAAAAAACGGAAACAATGCTGTGGGTGTCAAAAAAGTGTTTTAATTCTTCCTGAAAGTCAAGTATTGATTCACTGCGCGGGTTAAGGGAACGGGTCAGTGGACCGCAGTAACCGTAAACGGAAGTGGCGTCGTTGTATTCCGAGTTTTCTATTTTTCTTATAATCAGCGAAATAGAAAATTCGTCATCATTGTTTTGATAATGAAGCAAAAGCGGCGTTCCTGAATTATCTAATTGATGGTATCCGTTCAGGAAATAAAAGTCGTAGTCGCACATGGAACCAACGACCTTGTCCCAGAGCGTTTTGTTATCTAATGAAATTATTTCAATCATTAATAAGCGTTTTTTTCCCCTTTGAACATGTTGAACACCGTGACAAAAACGATTTTAATATCTAACAGGAAAGTCCAGTTTTCGAGATACCACACATCGTTTCTTACCCGTCCTTCCATCTGTTCTATTGTTTTTGTTTCTCCGCGATAGCCGTTCACCTGCGCCCAGCCTGTAATGCCGGGCTTCACTAAGTGACGCACCATGTATTTGTCGATAATCGTGGAATATAATTCGGTATGTTTCAACATGTGAGGACGCGGACCTACCACGCTCATTTCGCCTTTCAAAACATTGTAGAACTGGGGAATTTCGTCAAGATTGGAGCGTCGCAGGAATCGTCCGATTTTAGTGGTTCGCGGGTCGTTTTTTTCTGCCTGCTTTTCATCTGCCTGCTCGTTTGTTTTCATTGATCTGAACTTGTAGCAAAAAAAGTCTTTCCCGTAGATCCCAGTACGAATTTGCTTGAAAATGACAGGTCCTGAGGATGACATTTTAATTAATGCAGCAAAAATGATGTATAATACTGGAAAAAGAGTAACTAAGAAAACAAAGGCAAAAAGGATGTCGAAAATTCTTTTAATAATTTGATTATGAAACGACTGCAAAGGTTCGGATCGGACTGCCATTATTGGTAGTGATTCTATATTTTCCATAGTAAGCCGCTTTTTCACATAGCGCGAAAATTCAGGAATAATATAGAAACGAATCATATTTTTTTCTGCAAAATTAAAAATCCGCATTATTTTTTCATCTTTTGAATTTGGCAATGTACAGTAAATTTCATCCACCTTATTATTCAGAATAAAATCTTCTACTTCGTGCGTCATTCCGAGATAATTAGGTATGGTGTTATTTAACAATATGTTGTCGTCGAAAAAGCCATAAATGTGGAAACCGTATGCAACATCTTTTTTCATTTCTGCATACAGATTCATTCCATTTTTTCCTGCGCCAACAATGACAACTCCTTTATAATTCCTTCCGAAACGGCGGTATCGTTTTAAAATTATCCTTGCCAAAATTCGCCAAAGGGCAAATATGCAAAATGAAGTCAGATAAAAATATAGAATAAAACGTATGGAAAAATACGTTGCATCATTCAGTTTCAAAAAAAATAAACAGGTGATAAACAGAATAGCATGAAGAGATACCAGCGACAGTGAACGCTGTGCCACGCTGTCGAGATAAACAATGGGCTTATAAATTTTGATTGGAACAAAATAAACGGCAAAAAAATAGGAAAAATTTAACAGGAGAAACATTATCCTGACTTTGGAATAAAATTCTTCCAACTCATAAGCTGCAGTTAACCGGCAAGTTACATAAAATATCAGATTTAAGATAATTAAATCCCCGATCCCGATTAACCACTTAATTAAAAAACCATAGCCGCTTTTATATTTAACCATATTTTCTCAGGAATGTAATAAAAATGTAATCTTAAAGGGTGAAAAAAAACATTTAAAATTATGACGTTTATTCAAAATAATTCAATATCCGATAGCCGCCATCTTTCAGATAAGCCTCTTTTTTCATTTCTTTTACATCGCTTTGCATCATGTCTTCGATCAATGTTTTCAATGTGTATTTAGGTTCCCACGACAGTTTTGTACGCGCTTTGGTAGCGTCGCCAATCAGCAGTTCAACTTCTGTCGGTCGGAAATATTTTGGATCTACCTTGATTATTTTTTCTCCTTTACGTTTTTTTATTGCTTCCAGATAGGTTTCTCCAATTTTTTTAACAAAAACTTCGGCGTCAATATCTGCAATTGAACCGGTTTCTTCAGCTCCTTCGCCACTGTATTCAACAATAATGCCTATTTCTTTGAAAGCCATTGCAATAAAATCGCGAATCGTAGTTGTCACTCCTGTTGCGATAACATAATCGTCGGGGGCTTCCTGTTGCAGAATCAAATACATTGCCTTGATATAATCTTTGGCGTGTCCCCAGTCTCTTTTACTTGAAAGGTTGCCCATAAAAACCTCATTTTGAATGCCTAATGCTATCCGAGAAATTGCTCTCGTCACTTTGCGTGTAACGAAAGTTTCGCCCCTCAGCGGCGATTCGTGATTAAACAGTATTCCATTGCAGGCATACATATTGTAAGCCTCCCTGTAATTGACCGTTATCCAGTAGGCATACATTTTTGCCACAGCGTAGGGACTTCTGGGATAGAAGGGGGTAGTTTCTTTTTGCGGTATTTCCTGTACCAGTCCATACAGTTCGGACGTTGACGCCTGATAAATGCGGGTTTTATCAGTCAAGCCCAGCAAGCGGACGCTTTCCAAGATTCGGAGCATTCCCAGTCCGTCAACATTGGCTGTATATTCAGGGGTATCAAAACTCACTTTCACATGGCTTTGCGCCGCAAGATTATAGATTTCGTCGGGCTGTACTTCGCCAATAATCCGTGTCAGATTCATTGAATCGGTCATATCTCCATAATGTAGTATCAGGTTCCGGTTATCCGAATGGGGATCCTGATAGAGGTGATCAATCCTGTCGGTGTTAAACAGCGAAGCTCTCCGTTTGATTCCATGCACCGTATAACCTTTTTTTATTAAATATTCCGACAGGTAAGCTCCGTCCTGTCCCGTTATTCCTGTAATTAATGCTGTTTTATTCATCTGTTAAAAATTTATTTTTAAATATTCCTATCTGATAGATACCAGTTGTAGAGTTTTTCGATTCCCTGTTCTATGTCTATTTTATGTTTCCAGCCCAGCTTGTGCAATCTTGAAGGATCGGTCAGTTTGCGCATAGTTCCGTCGGGTTTATCTGCGTTAAAGAAGAACTCGCCTGTGTATCCAACTGTTTGCGCGATTATTTTCGCCAAAGCTGCAATAGAAATTTCCTTCCCCGTTCCTATATTGATATGTGCATTGCGAATTTCCCTGCTGTCGGGTTTTAAGTCGCTGAAATTGACATTTTCCATTACATATACGCAGGCGTCAGCCATTTCCTCGCTCCAGAGAAACTCGCGCAAAGGTTTTCCTGTTCCCCAAATTTCAACGCTGTTTTGCCGTATGCCGTATTTATCTAATTTTTCCTGTATAGCGCTTTGTGAATCGCTGCCTGATACGTTTTCAACAGGCAACCGGTTAAAATCCTGACGGATAGCATCCCAGTCGTTGTTTACCAGGCATTTTGCAAGATAAACTTTCCTCAGTAATGCTGGCAGGACATGCGATTTTTCCAGATCAAAATTATCGTTAGGACCGTATAAATTGGTAGGCATTACGGCTATGAAGTTTGTGCCGTACTGAATATTATAGCTTTCACACAGCTTGATGCCTGCAATCTTTGCAATAGCATAAGGCTCGTTGGTGTATTCCAGAGGAGAAGCAAGCAGACAGTCTTCGGGCATCGGCTGCGGAGCTTCACGGGGATAGATGCAGGTAGATCCGAGAAACAGCAGTTTTTTCACTCCGTTTATATAAGCGGCATGGATGACATTGTTTTGTATCTGGATGTTTTCATATATGAACTGACCTCTGTAAACATTGTTGGCAATGATTCCTCCTACTTTAGCCGCAGCAAGGAATACGTATTCGGGCTTTTCCTGCCGGAAAAATTCAAAAACCGCCTTCTGATCAAGTAAATCAAGTTCATTAATTGAGCGAAGAAGAAAATTTGTATAGCCTTTTTGCTGTAAATTCTTCAATAATGCCGATCCAACCAATCCCAAATGACCTGCAACATATATTTTTGCCGTTTTTTCCATCTGTTTTTAATTAATTCAATTTTATTATGATACAAAAGTATGAAAAAAATTTCAAATAATGAAAAGTAAGCGCATTAAATAACAAAAAACGAGGAACGGATGCTGGCGCGAAAGGTGTGAAAGCGCGAAGGCGCGAATTGTTTTGTGTTTCGTCATTGCGAGCGTAGCGAAGCAATCCAGCAATGAAAAACTAAAAACTATTTGCTGGCGCGCTTTTTTAAATCAGTTTCATCCAAATAGCTCACGGAAAGCTTCTTCCACTTTTCGCACCTGTTTTATTTGTATTTTCACTTTACTGTTGTTAAATCCCTGTAAATTATTCAGCGGTATAATAATTTTTTCAAACCCCAGCTTTTCTGCTTCCAATATCCTCTGTTCTATTCTGTTGACAGGACGAATTTCTCCCGACAGACCAACTTCGCCGCACATGCAGGTATCCCTTTCAATCGCTACGTCTAAACTGGAAGAAAGAATTGCGCTGATTACCGATAAATCCATTGCAGGATCGCTGATTCTCAATCCACCGGCGATATTGAGGAATACATCTTTTTGTCCCAGTTTGAATCCTGCGCGTTTTTCAAGAACAGCCAGTAACATATTCATCCTGCGTATGTCGAATCCTGTAGCGCTTCGCTGGGGAATACCATAAGCGGCGCTGCTTGTCAGGGACTGAGTTTCAATCAAAAACGGTCTAACGCCTTCTATTGCAGAAGCAATAGCGATACCGCTTAAATCTTCATTGTTTTGGGTAAGAAGCAGTTCGGAAGGATTGTTCACTTCCCGCAAACCGGAGGGACGCATCTCGTAAATTCCTAATTCGGACGCACTTCCAAACCTGTTTTTGATATTCCGCAGAATACGGTACATGTAATGCTGATCACCTTCAAATTGCAGAACAGTGTCCACAATATGTTCTAAAATTTTGGGACCCGCAATATTACCTTCCTTATTGATATGTCCGATAAGCAAGGTGGGAGTACCTGTTTCTTTTGCAAATTTAAGAATTAGCGCCGAACTTTCGCGAACTTGTGAAACACTTCCCGGACTGGAATCAATCCGTTCTGTGAAGACAGTTTGTATTGAATCGACAATGACCAGATCGGGTTTAACATTATTGATATGGATAAAAATTTGTTCCAAATTGGTTTCGCAAACAATAAAACAGTTATCGTTTTTGATACCTAATCTTTCAGCTCTCAATTTCAACTGTTTGGCGCTTTCTTCGCCGGAAACGTACAAGGTTTTATATTTTTCAAGATTTAACACTGTTTGCAGGACGAGCGTTGATTTTCCAATGCCTGGTTCACCTCCAATCAGTACGAGGGAACCTGGAACAAGTCCGCCGCCTAATACGCGATTAAATTCCTGGTCGTTCATATCCATTCTGGCTTCATTTTCCGTTTGGATTTCTTTCAACAGTAACGGTTTGGATTTGAGTGTGTTGAAATTAGATAATTCAGGCGGAAGATTAGAAGAATTTGATTTGCCTGTTGTTTCTTCAATATATGAATTCCATTCGCCGCATACGGGACACTTCCCCAACCATTTAGGCGAATCGTTGCCGCATTGTGTGCAGACAAATGCTGTTTTGAGTTTTGCCATATTTTATAATATTATACATTTTTGCAAAGTTAGCATAAAATCTTCATACTGTAAACAAACGCATAAAAATTTATTCAAGAGACAAGATTGAGGCAGCAATATATTTTTGCAAAATTTGCAATATCTTCATTTAATATTTTCACAAAAAGATGAATATAGATTGCTGTGTCATTTTTTAAAAGATGCGAGCCACTCAAAAGAACAGAAGGACTTAAAGTGTTTAATCATGATGTATAAATCCTTATTTTTGCTGCAAAAATGAGATTTTTTTTCTAA
This sequence comes from Dysgonamonadaceae bacterium, assembly GCA_031256775.1. Classification (GTDB taxonomy): domain Bacteria; phylum Bacteroidota; class Bacteroidia; order Bacteroidales; family Azobacteroidaceae; genus Azobacteroides. The sequence continues at coordinate 967 of JAIRPX010000175.1, read as the reverse complement.
TGAATGTCGAAAATAGTTGACAAAAAATGCAGTTTATTTAATAAATATCACCTATCTTTGCAGCATTAATTTAACAAAAAGATGAATAAATTTATGCTGCCGGTTTTATTACTGGCAATATCAATGGGGACTTATTCGCAGGAGCGAAAAATAAAAATAAATTTTCAGTATGGCAGTTTCAAGGCGGGAGATTATGAGAACATACGACCGGGAAAAAGTTATGGCGTAGATATAAGCTATTTTCTATCCAGCCATTTTTTTATGACAGCTCATTTCAATTATGGCTCAAATGATTATTATGAAAATTCATGGCTGACGAATATTCCGGATGAATGCATTATACTTCCATATCGCACGAATGCAACTTTAATTTTAAATAATGTAGGTTTATTGGGCGGTTATTATTTGCCAATTAATAAATGGATTAATATAACAGGTCAGTTGGGTTTTTCACAAATTATAAAAATTAAAAAAGCATTTCCCGTCAAGGTATATCGCCCTGAGGACAGTGAAATAGACGGCAGAGTTTGGTATGATTCTGTTCTTTTCAACGGTGCTTTTCCTGTAAAATTCAACGTTGGTATTACTCCATTCAAAGAGTTGAATATTGGATTTGCAAAAAATATTGAAATAGGCTACAGTTTTGGTTTTTATATGTTGCCGGATTGGGGTTTCTACACGGGCGCGTATCATGGTCCGCAGTTTAGTATAATGTTTTAATTTCCTATGCTTTTTCACTCCAAGATAGCCTGTATCGTAGATGAAGCCGTATATATGTATGGTGAATTTTGTAGGATAAGATTTTCAAAGAACGTGAATTTTAAAATAAAATGAATATGAATAAAAAATTTTGTTTACTACTTTTCTGCTTGTGGTTTAGCTCTAATGTCTTTTCACAAGTTGGTGTTACGTCTTATTTGGGCAATGTTATAAGCCTAAATACCAGTAAAAGGAAAATGTTTAATGG
>JAIRPX010000150.1 GCA_031256775.1 Dysgonamonadaceae bacterium | reverse complement strand
ATGCGGAATGTAGTCTCCAGCCATTTTTTACGCTCCTTTTTGACACGTTTGTAAAACGCGCCCGATTTTTCGATATTCTACGGAATGTCTGTAGTATTCTACCAAAGTTCTGTAGAGTTTTACAAGATGTCTGTAGAGTTCTACAAGGGGTCGGGAGACTTCTATGAAGTTTCCATAGAGTTCTACGAAGGTTTCAGAGAGTTCTACAGAAGTTCCGTAGTATTCTACGAAGTTTCCGTAGAGTTCTACAGGAGTTCCGTAGAAGTCTACGAGGTTTCTGTAGAACGCCCCATACCCCCGCTATTACCCGAACCAAAGGTTCGGGTATAGGGAAGTATGCGAAATACGCTCCAAATTGGTCGTCGCAGGTGCCATCCATAGCACCTGAAATTTAAAAAAACGTATAAAAATCATACATTCTTCTTGTTTTTACTACTAAAATTCCCTCTTGCAAATATTTAAGAACTATACTATATTAGATTCTGGTTGAAAATATCCCCTGTCAGGCAACTAGCGATGATGGGTGAAAGTCTCTATTATTAAGGATGATAATTATGACAATTTTTGAAAAGATCGAGAAATTTGTAAAAGATATATTCAAAACAACCCTTGAAATATTTTTGGAAGCTTTACAGTTGAGCAAAAGTGCACGAGGATATATTCATGGTTCAATAACGGAACTATTGCTAAAAAAAGAACTTGAAGAAAAATATGAATGTGAAGTATATAGAATCCGTGAGAAATGGGAAGGAAGAAAACATCCAAACCATCACGGTGATTTTTATTTTAGACGAAATCAAAACACGCCGTGGTTTGTCCTTGAATCAAAGGGAGTAAAGTCGAATTCGGAAAAATGGCATAAACTTTATAACTATGAGAACCTTGTAAAGTTTTTATATACGCATTCTTCTAAAATATCATGGATAAATAACGATAAAGATATAGAGCCGCAAATTATTGGCTGGATTAAAGAAAATCTGCCAAAATTCTTTGATGAATACAAAAACAATCTTTATGATTACGAGGAAATAAAAAAATATTCTCATAACAAACCTGGTAGGGAAACTAATAAATCACGGGTTATTGATCTTTTGAGCGGTTATAGCAGAGATGAAATAGATGCGATGATTCAAGAACGGCTTGATTATCTTATGTCTAAAATAAAAGTATTGGAAACGCACTTTGTTTCTGGCACGTCAGGCTCAAGCGAAAGAACCCAGGCAACACCACGAAAAGATGAATTTAATCTTATTTCTATAGATATTATTTTGCGTTATCATGAGCATAAATTTGTTTTTGCAAATCCTAAGTTGCTGGAATCTTCTGGCGGTAATGAAGATCATTTACAACAAAATTATATAATGGGTTTTGTATTCATTAATAAAAACGGTGTATCTGAATTTAATTTTTCAGATGAATGGTTTGAGGACTTTAATAAGGCTTATGAAACCATAAATAAAGATGATACAATACAGGAATCCGATATGCAGAAAGATTTAAGAGTTTTTATTGCTGAAGGGGATGAATAACAGGATAGGTTATTATGGACGGCACATTATTTGAAATGCCTTTGCTTAGGGAAGACAATCTACTACGCCGCTTTGAAGAAATTCATGATTTTATTTATTCTCATGACGGCTTGTCTCCTCAGGAAACATTGGAAGAATTTGTAAAAATACTGTTTGTCAAAATTTTTGATGAATCATCAAAGAGAACATATAAATTTCATTGTGATGATAATACGGATAAAGGCATATCAGCCATATTAGAATTATTTGAATTAACCAAAAAAGAATTTAATCATTTTTTTGAAGCGGATGAAAAAATAAATCTTTCAGCGCTTTCACTTGTGTTTACCGTTAAAAAACTGCAAAACATTTCATTAAACGATTCTTCGCAAGATGCCAAAGGGCTCGCATTTCAGAAATTCCTGTCTTCGCGTGAAAAAATCGGACGGGGACAATTTTTTACCCCGGAACCGGTAATAAATTTTTGCGTACAAATTATTTCGCCGCAAAAACACGAAAAAATACTTGATCCTGCTTGTGGAAGCGGCGGTTTTCTTGTTTCAGTATTGAAGTATTTACAAGAAAAAAATCTTGAAATTGATGCTGAATCTATTATTCAGAATAATTTATTTGGCATTGATATAAATAAAAATATTGCCAGGATAGCAAAAATGAAATTATTGCTTGAACGGAATGTTGATAGTAATATCATTTCATACAACAGTCTCGAAACGATAGATTCTATAAAGTCGCTCTTTCTTTGTAAAAATGAATTTGATGTAATTCTGACCAATCCTCCATTTGGGGCAAAAATAAATGACAAGTCAGTATTAAGCGCCTATCAACTGGGCTATAAATGGAATAGAACGCAAAATGGATTTACAAAAAATGGCAATATTCTTAATAGTCAGGCTGTAGAAACGCTGTTTATTGAGCGGTGTATTGATCTGTTAAGAATTGGCGGAAGAATGGCTATTGTTTTGCCAAATGGTAACTTTGAAAATTCTTCTCTGGAATATATCAGATTTTATATTATGAAAAAAACACGGATATTGGCGGTAGTTAATCTTCCTCAAGAGACTTTTATTCCTTATGGAACTGGTGTAAAGACATCATTATTATTTCTTGAAAAGAAAGATGAGCATGATACCCAAGAATACTCCATATTTTTCGGAAAGATTACTAAATTAGGGTATCAGGGAAACAAGAACGGTACGCCGGTTTACAAAAAAAATGCGTATGGTCAAGGCGTAATTGACAGTATGGGTAATCAAATTCTTGATGAAGATATGAGCAATATTATCCAGTCCTATAAAAACTATCGCGCTGGTAAAGAATGTATAAATGGAAATTCATTTATAATTAATTCATCTAAAGTTGAAAATAGGCTTGATTTTGATTATTATTCTCCCGAAACTCGAAATCTTTTTATTAATACGAATAATACCGTAAGACTTGGTGATATTTGCGAAATAGTAAAAACCAAGTCGCCAAAACTTAAAATAGACAATGGCATGGTAGACTATATCGAACTTTCTGATATTAATACCTATTCTTTTGAAATTATCAATGTAACATCTTA
>JAIRPX010000145.1 GCA_031256775.1 Dysgonamonadaceae bacterium | reverse complement strand
AATTACCAACAACTTCAACAAAACCATTGCCGATATTGACTTCCGCAAAGCAGCATTGAATGCTTTCAAAGACGAATATCTGCTCGAATGGATAAACCTCGAAGATCCCGACGATGAGCCTGACGAGCGCGTGCTTGAACAGGAAATCGTACTGAATATCCGCAAATTTATTATGGCTCTGGGTAAAGATTTTTCGTTTATGGGAAATCAGTACCGCTTGGAAGTCGATGGAAAAGAGCGTTTTGTGGATTTGCTGTTTTTCAACCGCCGTATTCAGTCGCTGGTAGCTATCGAATTGAAAAAAGGCGACTTCAAGCCTGAATATGCAGGCAAACTTAATTTCTATCTTTCGGCGCTTGACGATATGGTGCGCATGCCACACGAAAATCCGTCAATAGGTATTATTCTTTGTAAAAATCAGGGGCAAAAAACCGTTGAATATGCTTTTCGCGACATTTCAAAACCAATGGGAGTGGCAAAATACCTCCTCGCTAATGAATTACCTGACGAATACAAGGATATTTTACCCAGTGCGGAAACATTAAAGCAATTATTGTAAATAAATGTAAATGCTAAAATTAGAAGCCAAACCTGTTAAGTCTTAAAGACTTGACAAGTTTTGGCGCGTTTATAAACAACGTGTGTCTTTTTTTTCTACAAAATGTTTTTTTTTAATTATTTGTCGATAATATTCCTGAAGTATTTAATTTAATGTACTTTTTTGTCTATAACTTTGCTTTATCAAATTAAAAATGAAAATTATGCGAAAAGTAAAATTTATTTTAACAATCTCTTTATGTTTATTGTATATCGTACAAATAAACGCTTATAATTTTGAAATGGACGGTATATATTATAATTATATACCTGGAACAAAAAATCTGGAAGTAACCTATAATCCTGATAATGGTTATATTGGCAAAGTGGTGATTCCGGAAACTGTCACTTATTCCGGAACAACTTATCGCGTAACGCGAATAGGAGAAAGGGCTTTTTATCCTTCATCGCTTCCAAATGCAAACACAAATCTTCCCGATAATGTAAATAACAAGAAAAACGTTTCTTTGCAGTATCCTTATCTTACTTCGGTAGTAATTCCTAAAGGCGTGAAAAAAATTGGAAAAGAAGCTTTTATGGGATGTATTGAACTCTCCTCAGTGACTATCCCCGAAGGCGTGATTAATATTGGATCAGGCGCTTTTATGAATTGCTGCGCGCTTAAATCCATAAAACTTCCAAACAGTCTGATTAATATTGAAGAAAAAGCTTTTATGGGATGTAATTTCACTTCAATCGTTATTCCTGAAAATGTAATCAATATTGGCGAAAAAGCTTTTATGACCTGCATATACCTTACATCGGTAAATATACCTAAGAGTCTGACTCATATAGATAAATATACATTTTATGGTTGCAATCTTCATTCAGTTGATATTCCTAAAAGCGTAACATCTATTGGCGAAAGAGCCTTCGGAAATTGCAGGAATATGGTTTCCGTGTCTATACCCGGAAGTGTGACAAATATTGGCGAAGGCGCTTTTGAAACATGCAACAGTCTTGTTTACGTTGACATTCCCGACGGCGTAACTTTTATCGGGAACTATGCTTTCGACGGCTGTTCCAATCTTGTTTCCCTTACGCTATCTAACAGCATTTTGGATATCGAAAATTATGCTTTTCGAGGTTGTTATAATTTGAAAAGGGTAGAAGTGGAATGGGATATTCCAATGACAGTCAGCCTTTATCATTTCCAAAGAATTGATTTAAGCCAATGTACTCTGTATGTGCCGAAAGGCTCTGTTTCTTACTACAAGTCAGCTCCTGTCTGGAAAGATTTTGGCAAGATTAATGATAATTATCTGTTTAGCTACAGGAATGATATTGATTTCAAGCCGTCTGGCGGGATAGATAATATAAATGTCCGCTCAAGCGTGAACTGGAAAGCGTCAACAAATGCCAGCTGGATAAAAATTTCTCCGGAATCAAGCAAAGGCTCCAAAAAATTGATGGTGTCGGTTTTGCCTAACGAAAACGATATTCCACGTTTTGCCGACGTAAGAGTCTCTGGCGCTGGCGTAAGTAACTGGATTGTAAGAATTTCGCAGGAAGCATTTTCCTCTGACGAAGGTATTCGTGATTTCGTTTCGCAACGAGACGAAAAAAAATCCAATCCATAACATCAAATAATATACAGGATATACGATAAAAAATGCACGATGGCACAGGTTTAAAATCTGTGCCATCGTGCATTTAAATGGCGCGAAGGCATAAATGCGGATCATCTGCAAAACCTTGTGTTTTGCGAGAAAGCAGCGTAGCTGCAACATCTTTGTAGCCGTGTGCGTAAGCGCACGGCTACAAAACACAGACCCTTCCCTGAGCAGCGTAGCTGCGACATCTTTTTTAACAGCAAATTATACTCTGCACGGCATGGTTTTGTGCAACGTCATTGCGAAGGCGAAGCCTGAAGCACTCCAGTACTAAAAAAACTGATAACTAAAAACTGATAACTATTTACTGGATTGCTTCGCTAACGCTCGCAATGACGATGCACAAAATTAAACCGCGTAAAGTATAATAAAAAATTTCTCTTCATAATTTATAGATAATTTATGTTCAACATTATTTTTTTATTTGTATCAATTTTGAGAATTTTCAAAAAAACATTCCACCTCTGCACTACAGTAGCATCATTTAACTTTATAGAGACAGTCATGGAATATTCATTATCAGACAACTGCATTAAATTTCGCCCCATATATTGAATACCTGATGCGGTTACGCCCTCTACATACAGTAGTGAATATTGTTCAAAATCAATTGAATAACTGTCAGCTGAGCAGGTCGTTAATGAAGATAATTCTTCAGTTGAACGTATTACATAAAGATTATTATAAGTTATAATATCTGTATTCCAGTCACACTCTGCAGGCAATGAAAAATCAGTTATATACACTCCGATTGGGTAATTATTTTTCCAGACAAATTGAACTTCCTTATCGCTTACAGGTATTTTAACAATTTGATACGGCTGTGTTATAACAGAAGATGCATTACCTTTATTTAAATTGGTTACAGTAACAACAATTTGGTTTGCTTGATTTTCTATTTCTGTTATGTCGATACTCCAGCCACCGTTGCCCTTAACTTCATCAATAACAAATAAAACCTGATACAGCGAAAAATCAATGTCAGTTTCTGTAAAATTATCGGTTACGCGATTAACAGAATTAAGTTTTGTTTTCAGGGTTTCCCATTCCTGTTCTGTTTTAATAACGGAAAATTCTTTGGAAAAGCCCTCGCGACCGCTACTGTACAAAGATCCCTCACCTACCAGGATTGGAACGATGCGAGGATCATCTACGGCATCCGGCAATTTTTTGAAGAGTAAATAATAACTTTTTTCTTCTTGCTTATAGAAAAATTTGAGTTTAATACTCTCATTATCATACTCATAATGAGTAGTAAGCATTAAAGCATCAGAAAACAGGGAGCCGTCGCCCATTTCACCAACTTCTGTTCCTGTCCATAAATATGGCGACTGTTTTAAATTTATAAACATGATATTTGTGGTTGTATACCCTGTTCCTGTTGTATCTGTTTCAAATTCCAATGTATAGCACTGTTCACAGTCGGTCGGCTCAAGAATTTGCATTTCATCCGTCTGCTCATTTACAATGCCTTCGAGTTTCCATTTTGTGCCTTTTAATTTTGGAGGCATTTCGGTTATATTTTCTAATTTTTTAAATTTTAGAATATAATTTGTTCCTTCAAATGCACAGTAGAAATAAAGCGCATCATCCTCAAATTTATACGCTTTAATGTCAAACAGTAAATCAGAATAAAGGTCTCCGTCTTCGTTAATCTCACATATTTCTGTAGTGGCTAAGAAAATTGGAGTTCGGGCAAAATTGAATTTTTGCTCGTTTGTAGTACTTTTCCCTGTCGCTGTTGTATCAGTGTCAAACTTCAAAGTGTAGCATTGCTCACAATCAATCGGTTCAAGCGCTCGTCTTTCTCCTGTTTGCTCATTTACAATGCCTTCGAGTTTCCATTTAGTACCTTGCAATTTTGGAGGCGTTTTGACTGTATTTTCCAGTTTTTTAATTTCCGTTATTTCAAACTTATTTGCCGCCAAATTAACATCCGTCGCAGTTTCGCATCGGTTTATCGTCGTAGTGTCAAATACTGTACCACTTATCACAATTCTCAGTCCGTCAATCCTTAAAGTGTCGGGAATTGGAGTTGCCGTATAAATAGCAGTTACACCCTCAGGATACTTATCAAGTATAATAGAAAAAGTATCCTTTTTTTCAAATTCAAAACATCCTGCAACTATCGTAGCATTTGCCGTGCCGTCTTCACTGTTAATAACGGCAATAACAGCAGGTTCATCCGCTATCGGATCTATATCTTTCTCGCATCCGTTCAATACTGACATGATAAAAATGAATATCAGCATTGATATATAAGTATTTTTTTTTAATATAATCATAATATTAAAGTTATTTATTGTTTATATTTCTAACTCTCTTGTTTTAATAATTTTTTTTTCGGCTCTCCCTGAAAAAAAATCAGATTTATATTTAAACCTGTTAGGTCTCTAAACCTGTTAGGTCTTAAAGACCTAACAGGTTTTAACAGGGAGAGCAAATGAAGTTCCGGAGCGGGCAAGGCAATTAAATGTGAGTAAAGATTTTATAAAGATTTTCGGTAATTTATATTCAAAAAATCCGGTGGTAACTGTTTCTATGGCATTATTG
>JAIRPX010000125.1 GCA_031256775.1 Dysgonamonadaceae bacterium | reverse complement strand
AGCGCAAAAGTAAGTGTCCATAGCTATGGGATATAGGATTATCGCTGACAGCATGGTTTTATTATAAATAGCGCGTAGCGATGTGTCTAGTAAGGGGGCAACGCTTATTTATGGAATTTACTTAAGTAGGAAATAATTAAAAATATCTTCATAATGCTAAAAAAGAGGGCTATAACTGTCATTCTGAACTTAGGTGCTACGACGCTTTATTAATCATTTACATATCTGGTTACTTTGCTAGACAAGAAATATCTTCTACATACAATTATGGTCAAATTTATCACATAAATTTCTATATTCTTAACAAATATCATTATTTTAATAACATTTTACTTGACAAAGCTAACGGTTTCCCCGATAATAGTAATAGAGGGGAAAAATGTATACTGAAGTGGTAAAAATAATAGAGGGTGGACTGCGGGGAGATAAGGATAAAATCCTCAATTATGCCACCGTCTTGGCTAATAACCTGGAACAACAGGGCAATCCGGCCTTGTCACGGAAAATCAGGAATATTCTGACTGAGCGTCACGGACAGTTGACTGCCCTCGACAACTTTATCGCCAAACCGGTAGATACCGAAAGCCGCCTCGAAATGGTTGAAATAACCTATCCTTCTGTTGAAGCTGAGAAAATTGTACTCAACAAGCATATTGCCGCCGAAATCCAGTCTTTCATAGAATATTATCAAAAACGGGATATGCTTTTGCAAGCCGGAATAGAAACATCGTTTTCCATGCTTCTCTATGGCCCTCCCGGTTGTGGAAAAACTACCGTAGCCCAATATATCGCTTCTATCATGGGGTTGCCTTTGGTATGCGCCCGTCTTGATAGCATGGTTTCCTCGCTTCTCGGCAGCACGGCAAAAAATATCCGAAAAATATTTGATTTTGTCGCAAGCAGAGAGTGTATTTTGTTTCTGGATGAATTTGATGTTATTGCAAAGCTACGGGATGATAAAAATGAATTAGGCGAATTAAAACGGGTGGTAAACAGCCTGATTCAAAATATTGACAGCCTCCACGGGGATACTATCTTAATAGCCGCTACGAACCACCATGAATTGCTCGATCCCGCAATATGGCGGCGTTTCTCAAAAGTTCTTCGGCTTGAGAAGCCAAATGCAGAAGAAATAATCTCTCTTATACAGATAATTCTTGCCGGAACAAAAAACAACATTCTGGGAAATCCTAGAAAACTTGAACCGCTTGCTGCTGCTTTTGTGGATTTCAGCTTTTCCTCAATCAAGACGGTTCTTTTGAATGTGATAAAAAATACTATCATTCATGATATGCTTTCTGTTACTTATGCTGAAATACTAAGAGAAATCTATATGTATTCCAATCATACTATTGTTGAAGAAGATTTCTTGAATTATTTGTTGCACTACAAAGTAACTCAAAAAGAAATGCATGAGATCGGTATACCATTACGGAAAATCCAAAATATACTGAAAGAAGGGAAAAAAGAGGAATAAACTATGGCTGATAAAACGTTACCCATCCAGTTGTTTACTCATCGTGACGGAGATGAAAATAGAACAGAAGGAGGGGGGAATGGACAGGAACCAAAATGGCTTTTGCCAGAATCGTTGCTTGTAAAGAAATCAGAACAGCTTACATCGGAACTTAATGCCTTTGAAGCCACTGTTGCCGAACGAGAAAGAAAGTAGTCAATAATTCCCTTTGTTTTTAAAGCCGTCCTTCAGCAAAAGGCAACTGCCAAAACAAAACGACAATACGTTTCTGAAATACTTGACACTGGCGTTGTACATGCAAGAAGTAATATAATAGGACTTGTCGATAAAGACGAATTGATTGTACGAATTAATTCTGTGCGGGAGTTACAAACCATATCTACCCGTATGAGAGAATACAACCGTTATAGTTATGGACTGTCTTGTCTTGACAAAATAACTCATTTTATTCCGTCCATTGTGGAGTCAAACAAACAGGAAAATTATAAAGTCAAATTATTGGATTTTCAGAATTACGAAGAAAATCTTGCCATTATGCGATTGTTTGAAAAGACGCTACAAAACAATAGATTGCATTATCGTAGAACGCAGTACACCGAATCATTCCCTGTTTATAAAATAGCAGGAGTTCAATCAGCTATTCTTGATACCTTTAAGCAAAATGATGTTTTTGAAGCGTTATTCTCTATTGAACCAATGCCGAAATATTCTGTAGCGCTTGATTCCGTTCCTTTTCAGAAAAACGTATCGGTAATGCAACCAGAAGACGGACAGGAGTATGCAACACTTGGTATTCTTGATAACGGCATCGCCAGGATTCCTCATTTGGAATCCTGGCTTGATGGAGGACGTATGAGCGTATACCCGGAAGACAAAATTACTCCTACGCATGGAACCTTTATCGCGGGCGTTGCTCTTTACGGAGACGTGCTTGAAAATACCTCTTGGGTTGGACACAAGGGGATAAAATTATTTGATGCCACCGTTTTTCCCGATACTTCAAAGGAAACTATTGATGAAGATGAACTTATAGAAAATATCAGGGAAGCGATACGGGAGAATCATGAAAAAATTAAGGTATGGAATCTTTCTATCAGCGTAATGGAACCAATCTCCGATACTAATTTTTCCGATTTTGCCAAATTTCTTGACCATACACAGGAAGCGTATAATATTCTTATCTGTAAATCGGCTGGTAACTGCGATAATTTTAAAACTGGACATCCACGGGGTAAACTCCACAAAGGGGCTGATTCGGTTTTATCACTGGTGGTTGGTTCTATTGCCCACGAAAAAGGACTTCATGACTGTACCGAGATTGATAATCCCTCTCCTTTTACAAGAATAGGCCCCGGCCCTGAATTCATCGTTAAACCAGAAGTGGTTCATTATGGTGGTAATGCCGGGGTAAAAGCTGATAGATCGGTAACTACCACAGGAGTAAAATCATTTTCCATGAACGGGGATATAGTTCAATCTGCCGGTACCAGCTATTCAACCCCACGAATTGCTGCCCTTGCAACAGGTTTGTATCAGGAAATAAAACAAGAATTCGATCCGCTGTTGATAAAAGGGATAGTTGTCCATTCATCAAACTACCCCGATAAGCTTACGATTCCTTATGAGGAACGGACAAAATATGTCGGTTTTGGTAAGCCTCCTACTATCCAAGAAATGCTTTATAATGATCCCTGTGAGATTACGCTTGTTTTACGGGAAAGCCTAGTAAAAGGAAAATTTCTGGAAATACTTGACTTTCCCATGCCGTCATGTCTGGTGAAAGACGGTTTTTTCACGGGTCAGATAATTGCTACCCTCGTCTATTCTCCTATTTTGGAACCGAGTCAGGGATCTGAGTATTGCCAATCAAATATTAATGTACTGTTAGGAACTTACGATGATAAAAAAACACGGGATACAACCAAGAGAAATATTCTTAATCCTGTTGGAAAAGTAAATCCCAAGAATGTTTTTAGATATGATTTATACAGCAAAACGAAAATAAAAAATGGAACAGGAATATTTTCTCGACGTGAACGTTTACTTATTGAATATGCGGATAAATATTATCCGGTCAAGAAATATGCTGTTGACCTTTCCGAAATGACCAATGCTAATAAACTGCATTACATAACGGCAGAGAAAAGATGGTATCTCAAGTTGGAAGGATTGTATCGTAGCTTCAGCGAACAAAAAGCGGAGCATCTTAGGAAATTACAGCAGGAGTTTTGTTTACTCATTATCATTAAAGACCCCACAGGAGCGTTTAATGTCTATGATGAGACCATACAAAAATTGGATACATTCAATTTCTGGCATAGTAGTATAAGTCTTTCCAGTTAAGTTACTATCAGAAACTGAATTATACTTAAATAAGGGGGACAGTCTATAAAATACTACAATTTATTTAGAGGTGGTGATCCAGAAAATATGATAGCGGTCAAACGAAACCATAGTTGATGCATTGGAACGTCATAGACTAGGCTTTCCAAGACATAATGAAGCAATCATACCTTTCAGTACGAGAAACCGGTAATATTGTTTCTCAATTGGTAAAAACGTCAATGATTATTCATTGCATTGAAGATCCGTAATGCTCTAGCCGGGTATGATTCTAAATAGCTTGAGAACTTTATAGGCTACCCAAAACAAGACTAAAAGCCCCAGGGCAATAATCGCCATGAGTAACCTAAAGTATCGACCTTTGTACTGTTCAGCTATCAGGGTCTGCTCCGCCACCTGTTCTTTCAGTTCGGCGATTTCGCCATTCTTCATAGAGAGCAAGGTCAACTGTGCGGCTTCGTACTCGTTGAATGATTGCCGTAATCCCTGGTTCAGTCCCCGTTGATCCGATAATTGCCTGTTCAAGGTCTCCGATTCCCGTTGCAAGCTGGCCGCTTGCGCTTTCAATCTTTGTACCTGTAACAGCCAGGTCTGTTTCTCCGCTTCGGATTTGTTCTTGTATTCCTCGATACTCCTCAGCTCCGTCTCCGAGATCAGATACCAACGGTCCGGTTCCTCGGCTCGTAGTACACCCTGATAAAAGAGCCAATAACACAAGAACAGTAAAAAGTACCTTCTTATATGCCACACTCTATACCCTCCCTATTTTCATGCAAGTATTTTTGATATACTCCAATTCGATTACAAGCAATAGCAAAATAGCGATCACTTATCTCTATGCCTATACATTTGCGGCTCTGTTTAAGCGCCATTTTTCCTGTAGTACCGCTACCTAAAAAGGGATCGCATACCAGATCTCCGGGATTGCTCCAACTGATAATATGGTCTTCCGCCATTTTTTCAGGAAATATAGCCGGATGCTCAAAGGCTATCTTATCCTTACTGCTTGTATTAAATCCTGTTGCATACTCCCAAACATTATACCGCCGTCCAACATCTTTTACCTGACCTAACTCCTTTTTCAATGATCCGTTCCGCCTGCGGGTCCCCATGTATCGAATGCCTGGATACTTATTTATTCTATCAGCTATGGGATTAAATGTTTTTATCTTTCCTTTAGTAAATACAAACATATATTCAAATGATTGATAGTATCTATAGGCATCGGGATGATTTAAACCTGATTTTTTGTATATCATCGTATCATGTAAGCGCATTCCGCAGTGCAAAAAAAATAATGCTTGCCTAAAACTATTCCCTGTTTCACTGCCTTGTTTAACAGAATCACCTACTACCCAAACGATAACCCCGCCTTCCTTAACCTTGACCGTAAGGATTGTTGCGATTTCATAAAACACTGCCATATTCCATATCGACTTATGATATTCGCGCAGATCATCATAAGGGGGAGAGGTTACTACTAAATCAATCGAGTTATCGGGTATCTTTTGCAATATATCCCGGCAATCGCCGAGATAGAGCGTTGCATCCCCAATCTGTGCTTGCTTATCCAAATCGGCACCTTTTCCTTTACACCACCTTGATAACTACCTCTTCTTTTCTGTCAAAAGCCTGCCAAATAAGCGCCGCTAAGATAACCGCTTGCTTTGCAGATTCAACCCTGCCACACCCCAGGGTGGTTTGGGAACCCTCGCTCCAATGCAGATGATACCCGCTGTCGTCTACCTGCTTCCCGGTGGGTTTATCATACCCACCTTGCGCATCAAGGTTCCACGTTTCCACCATCTGATGCGCGTTGGTCTTTATCTTGAGCGGGAAAAAGTCTTTTTCCTTTGCCGGTTCAATGCCAGTAATCTTCCACTCGCCTTTTGGAAATCGACGAGGCATATACGGCGGTCCCCATTGTCCATTGACCACGGTATTGACCACTTCACTTTTAAGATGGAGCTTCCGCAACCCGTTTAGCTCATTGCGGACGTTACACGTTATGACAAAGGTCATGCCCTCAAACTGGGCAAGCCCGTTATCCCGATTCCACGTAATCACTTTCATATCGCCTCCAAATTAGTCATATATTGCCTATTTTTCTGAATAGGTATATCACAGGACTGCTTACGCAATTCCGGCGTTTTGAATTCGCTTTGCGCTATTTCATAGAGCTTTATCTTTTCCCGTATCTTGCTTATAACAATTTTATGGGTTTCATCGAAAAAGGTTCCCAGCACCTCTCTAACTTCCGGTTCTATAACCGTAAACTCCATGTATTGATCATGACATTGCACCGCTGCCGCTTTAATTTGCAATATACGATACTCTGCCTTCACCTCCCCAAGGATCTGCTCAACATATTTTGCTTTGTTGCTTTCACAGAGCTTAATTTTGAGATTATTGCGCCGTACCCGCTTGAACAATGCCCGTTTTATCAATCCAATAAACTTGTCCATCGTAAACCAACAATGCTTATTGACCAGTAACTGCTCAAACTTAAAACTCATGGCGTCGATAAGATCAGAAACATCCGCGGTCATGCTTTCATCTATCTCGTCGATCTGCTTTTTCAGCCGTTCCTTGACAAATACATCAGCATCACGCTTGGCAAAGAGTCTCTTTAATCCACCGATAGCAACCTCTTTATCTCCAAGCTTTAGAGATATACCATTGATGAATACAAATGCTATAGCGATAATAAAACACAATACGATAACGAGTAAATGTTCAAATGGCAGTTGTTCAACCGCCATACTAATCTGTAATAAGTTCATAAGTCCCTCCTTATAGTATGAGAAAAGATGATGGAACTCAAAAGTTCCTTGGTAGTGGTATAGCCAGCGCAATGCTTGATATAGCCCAGAAAACTTTGAATACTGTCCGCGGCGTGTTTGAGGATGCCGGGACGTTCCCGGTACACCTTCATAAACCGTTTCAACCGTTTTTTAGCCCGTTTCACGGTGGATTTTCGAGGCAGCACATGGGTAGGCCATACCCTATACCCGCAAAAATCGATCCCCTGCCTTTCGTGAAAAATACCCGTTTTGGGATTCATACTTACCGCAAGATTTTCCCTCACAAACTGTTCTATCTCCTTTTTTAACTTCCCTAAATAGGTTTTGTCTTTATGGAGTATCATAAAATCATCCATGTACCGGGCGTAGTATTTGATCCGGCAGGTCTCCTTGAGATAATGATCCAAGGGGTCTAAGTAACAATTTGCAAAAAGCTGACTGGTCAGGGAACCTATTGGAATCCCTTTACCGGTCGTCCCGGAATTGTATGAATCAATGATGAGGTCGATTACGCGCAAGATTTTTTTATCCCGAATGGTTCTTCGTACTATCTGTTTCAATACCGCATGGTTTACGCTGGGAAAGAATTGGTGAATATCGCATTTGAG
>JAIRPX010000097.1 GCA_031256775.1 Dysgonamonadaceae bacterium | reverse complement strand
AGAAATCGCATTTGTTGATGACTATCTCGAAATATACGACCGCATAGAAAAAGAAGAACTTACCAAATATCGCAGGCAGTTCAAAAACTATCTCAACGACAATATGATAAAAGGCGTTTCCGATTTTAAAACGCTTTTAGATACCCAAGAGGAACAGATTCACGAAAGTATTGATAAATTGAATGAATCGCTTAAAAAGATTGATTTTAAGAAAAATCCGCAGACAACTTTCATTCAACTGTTTGCCGAAAAAGACAATTCAAAAGACATTCAAGATTTTCGTATCAGTTTAAGGGATTGGAAACCGGATATAGCCGAATACGAGCGGACAAAAGACGATAGAATTTTAGAGAACAGTTTCCTGAAAATAAAGGAATTGATTGATAAATTGACGGAAAAAGAAGATTGGCGAAAACGAGTTACCGATGTGCGTAACTGGTTGCGTTTTATAGCAAAAGAATTTTACAGGGAAGATATGAAACGTCCGCCAAAATTACACGAAAATATTGCCAAATATTCTTCGGGCGAGCAGGCGCAATTTACCTATACTATTATGGGAGCGGCAATTGCCTATCAATACGGAATCTTAAAAGACGGATTAAACACCAATTCATTCCGTTTTATTTGCGTTGATGAGGCATTTGCGAGGCAAGATGAGGAAAAAGCTGATTATTTAATGGATTTAGTGAAAAAACTGAATTTGCAAATGTTGTTAGTAACGCCCGATGATAAAATTCACATTGCAGAACCCTACATTTCAGGCGTTCATATTGTCCATCGCATTAACAGCCGAAACTCGCGAATTTTTGATACAACCATAGAACAAGCCAAACAGATAATTGAAGAGCAACAATGATTACTGCAAGTGAAATAAAAAAGAAATCGGAAAATATTTACATTGAATATTTAAAATCCATTGTTTGCGGCGAAACATTCTTCCCAAAAGCGCTTCGTTCCAATAAATCTGTTTCGTCTAATTTCAACGAAATGCGAAAGGAATTGGCAGAAATAATAGAATATTCAAAAGACAGAAAGGGCTTTGGCTACTCAATTACTTACAGGCAAATCAATACACGGCAACACGGAACACAAAGTTTGCCGGAGGAAATCAGTTTCCAAACCGAAACCGATTTTTTAAAATATTTACATAAGGAAAAAGAGGTATCGAATTTCAGAAATAACATTCATACTATTCTTTCTCAATACTCCGAATTAAAAGAATGGCTTACAAAATATCCACAAAAAATAATTGATAATCAAAATCAATGGGACGATATTTTAAAAGTATGCAATTATTTCAAAATAAATCCCCAACCCAATTTATATATAAGGGAATTACCAATAAATGTTCATACAAAATTCATTGAAAACAATAAGGCAATTATCAAAGAATTGTTAGACATTTTAATTGCAGATTCTGTAAAAGCAAACGAAACAATTTTTGAGAAACGATTTAATCTGAAATATGCCGAGTCCTTGGTGCGTTTCAAAATTTTAGATAATAACATTAGTCAAAAATATTTTTCAGGATTAAACGATTTAAGTATTCCAATAAGCCAATTTGAAAAATTAAACTTACCAGTTCAAAAAGCGTTAATAGTAGAAAATAAAACTAATTTACTTACTATTGCCCTAACTTTGCCCGATATGGATGGCACGATTGTTGTGTTTGGCAGTGGTTATAAAGTTGAAAATCTGAAAAATGTTTTATGGTTTAACGGTATAAAATTGTTTTATTGGGGCGATTTGGATGTACAGGGATTTGAAATTTTATCACAATTCAGAGGGTATTTTCCACATACACAAAGTATTTTAATGGATAAATCAACCTTTGACCGATTTTTTGAGAAAGATTCAGGCATACAAACTAAAAACACTGCAAAACTTAACTTGACAAATGAAGAGCAAGAATTGTATGATTTGCTGAAAACAAACAATTGGCGATTGGAACAGGAAAAAATATCAGTAACACAAGTGGATAAAACAATAAAAAATACAGTTAAATAAAATATTATGCCCGAACAACAAAACATAGAATACAAAAGCAGTTGGCACGATGATTATCTGAAATGGGTATGCGGTTTTGCCAATAAACATGTCGGCAAACATTGCATAGAAATTGCTGTTACGCTTTATTCCGTGCCTATTTCTTTGCGCGGACGGTATTACTACCGAAGTGGCAGCGTAAAACAGGAACTCACAGGTGCAGCATTGAGCGAGTTTCTTCTCAAACGTGCAGGGCAAACTTGGGATAATGTGATTGAAGAACGAGCCACGCTTGAAGATATTGACGAGGCAAGCATAAAAAAATACTTGCGAAAAGCTGAAACAGGAGGTCGTTTGCCTGATGCAGACGGACTTACAACGGAAGAACTTTTGGAGAAACTGCGATTGGCAGAAAACGGCAAACTCAAACGCGCCGCAATCGTGCTGTTCGGCAAAGACCCCGGCAAGTTCTATCCGAATACCTTTGTCAAAATCGGCAAGTTTGAAGATGACGATTTTACAATTCGTTTCCAAGAAGTAGAAGAAGGCAATGTGATTGAAGTGTTAGAAAAGGTTTTACGCACACTCGATTACAAATTCCTTATCAAAAATATTTCTTTTGAAGGAATGAATCGCGTTGAAACGCTTGAATATCCTGTGCCTGCACTGCGCGAAATGCTTTTAAACGCACTCATTCACAGAAATTATATGGGTGCGCCAACGCAACTTCGTGTCTATGACCACAAACTGCAACTTTGGAATCACGGTACATTGCCCGTTGGTATTACGCTCGACAAACTTTCAAAATCGCACTCCTCATTCCCTCGTAACCCGATACTTGCAGAGGCATGTTTCAAAGGAAGTTATATTGATTCTTGGGGCAGCGGCATTATGAAAATTGTAAATTCCTGCAAAGTGGCAGGACTGCCCACGCCTACCCTCGAAGAAGA
>JAIRPX010000025.1 GCA_031256775.1 Dysgonamonadaceae bacterium | reverse complement strand
CAAACTTTGCCGAAGACTTGGTAAAACAGATTGCCGACTTTGAAAGGTTGTCCATAAATCAAAATTTATGTGTCGCCGGTGATTTCAATATTAGTTTAGCAGACGATTACTATTATACGAAGTTCGGGCGGAAAGCATTAAACCGGTCGTTTGAAAATCTGAATATAGAAGTTTTGACGAGAAACCGGCAACAGTGTATTGACCATATCGCCGTATCTAAAAAGTTTTTGGGTAATGCAAGTATCAAGATAGTAGAGTGGAATTATGATAAACGCTTGTCCGACCATAAAGGCATCTACGCCGATATAAATGTTGATACAGAACAAAATTAGGTTAGTAGCTGGGAGTGTTTCAGGGCGTAAGGGGAAGGATTAGGGAAATTATTTTTGAATTAAATTAGGGTTTGGTTTTCAGGATTGCCGGAAAAGTTGTATATTTGTCCTGAAATTAATGCCGAAAGGTATTGTTTTTAAATTCACCGGGCACATTAGAAGACAGTGGTTTTTTAGTGTGCTTTTTCATTATTCAAAAATAAGTGGGGATTTTCGGGGGATTTTTCTTAAAGCAAAAACGCTAACAATCTGATTTTTAGACTATTAGCGTTTTATTTGGCGGTATGGACGGGACTCGAACCCGCGACCCCATGCGTGACAGGCATGTATTCTAACCAGCTGAACTACCACACCATTTTTCTGTTTCGCGATGCAAAGGTAGTATAAATATTTTATCTATGCAAAATTTTTTGATAATTATTTTTATATTTATTTGTAATGTATTTATTTTCAACTAATTATTGTTTTGTTAATAGGCTTTCTCATAAGTTAATATAGTAATGACGTTTCAACTCCGTTTTTGTCTATTCCAAGCTCGTATTTTCCCGCTTGAATAAATTATATGTTTATCATATTAATTATCCAACCTACATTTGCAGTAAAATTAATGAAAAAGAACAGATGAAAAAGATTGTTTTAGGTTTTATTGTTTTGTTATCGGCAGAAATTGTTTCAGCTCAAAATATGGCTTCCGCCGATTATCATTTTACGCTGGATGATTGCTTGAATTATGCTTTCGGAAATAACTATAATTTCCAGTCCGTGAAATTGACGGAAACAGCTAAGGAAGATGCGTATAATCAATCCAAAATGGAACGGCTACCCAGCCTGAATGCTTCCCTGAGCGAAAATCTCAACCACAGTAAAGGCACCGACGCTTCGTTTAGCGGTAGCTACGGTCTGAATGTCAGCATGACGCTTTATCAGGGTGGAAATATTTCCAACACAATTGAACAGAATAAATTACGGAAAGAACAGTCGTATTTCCAGACTTCTCAGTACCAAAACAGTTTGACAATCCAGATTTTACAGACTTTCTTAACAGTTTTGGGAAACGAAGAATTGCTCAAATATCAGGAGGCTGTGATTAAAGCAAGCGAAGAGCAGCTTAAACAGGGTAAAGAACAGTTTCGCTACGGCAAAATTCTGGAAAGCGATTATCTGCTGCTCGAAGCGCAGTATGCAAACGACAAGTATAATATTCTCAACACGCAAATTTCACGCGACAATAATTTGTTGGCTTTGAAGAATTTACTATCAATGCCAGCTACTGATAATCTTCAAATTTTGTCTCCCGATACAGCTTCCATCCAGATGATGGGCGTCTTGCCTTCCGTAAACGAAGTATTGGAGCAGACTAACCAGACGTTGCCTGACTTAAAAATCAGCCAATACAATATCGACATTGCAAAAATAAGTCTTAAAATGTCGAAAGCCAATTACTTGCCGACTGTCAGCCTGCATGGAAGTATTGGAACCGGTCACACGGATTACAGCAATTTCGGTTCGCAGCTTTCCAACCGTTTGAATCAGCAAGTCGGACTTTCAATCAACATTCCAATTTACGACAACAGCCGCACAAAATCGAAAACAACGCAAAGCCGGATTGCCCTGCAACAGGCGGAATGGGATAAAAAACAAAACGAATTGGACGTCCGGCAAACAGTAGTAACTGATTATCAATCGGTTGTATCGGCTTACAATAAATACCAAACGACGAATATCAGGCAAAATGCCTATTCAAAAACTTTTGATGTTTACAGGGCGCAGTTTAATGCAGGCTCTATTACGGCTGTAGATTTGCTGCAACAGCAAAATAACTACATAAGCGCTTTAAACGATTATATTCAAAGCAAATACGAATTTATACTTAAACGCAAAATTTTAGATGTATATATGGGTGTTCAAATAACAATGTAAAAATATGAAAAAGAAAAAAGTAATTATTATCGGCATTGCCATTATAGTTGTAATTCTGATTGTCCTTTTCCTTATAAAAGGGAAAAAACATGCGCAGCTTCAATTCAATACGGCGCAGGTGAAAGTAGAAACCATCGAAAACACCGTAACCGCTACCGGATATGTTCAGCCGGTGGACAAAGTTGAAGTAGGTACGCAAGTGTCGGGAGTGATTGAGAAAATTTTTGTGGATTATAATTCACAGGTGAAAAAAGGGCAATTACTGGCAGAAATCGACAAATCGACGCTTATAGAGCGGGTTACGCAGGCAAAAGCCAGCCAGACCAGCGCCGAAAGCGATTTGAAATATGCCCAGCAAAATTTCGACCGCGTAAAACAGCTCTACGAGGTAAAAGCCGCAACAGAAGTCGCTTACGAAGAAGCTGTCAATCGTTTGGCGCAAGCTCAGACAGCGCTGGCAAACGCACAAGCCAACCTTCATCAGGCTCAGGTAAATCTGTCGTATGCTGAGATTTATTCTCCAATCGACGGAATTATTCTCGACCGCTCTGTGGAACAGGGGCAAACTGTCGCCGCGTCTTTCAATACGCCGACTTTGTTTACTATTGCCAACGACTTGAAAAAAATGCAGGTGGAAGCGGCTGTGGATGAAGCTGATATAGGGCGTGTGCGACTTGGACAGCAAGTTCGTTTCTCTGTGGACGCTTACAGTGACGATATTTTCAGCGGAGTGGTTGATCAAATTCGTCTGCAACCGACGGTAACGAATAATGTTGTTACCTACACGGTAATAATCCAGGCGCCGAATCCCGACGAAAAACTGTATCCGGGAATGACGGCAAACGTTACGATTGTCACTGAAACGGAAGAAGGACTTGCAATTCCGGCGGAAGCCCTGCATTTTGTTCCCGCACCTGAAGTTTTCGCTCATTTTAAAATGAAACCACAACCGATTACTCCCGATTTCAAAAAGAAAACTGTTTGGTTGCAAATGCCCGACAGCATTGTTCCGAGAAATATAAGAACAGGATTGACGGATGGAGTGCATACTATTGTAATAGAAGGCTTAAATGCCGGAGATACGATAGTTTTATCGGCAGGAAAACATGATATGCCGGAAGCGCCTGCTACCAATCCATTTATGCCGCAACCGCCGCGCAGAAAGTAATATTCAATTATAAATTATGAATTAATTATGAGTGAAATAATTAAGATAGAACAGCTTAGACGGACATTTCAGGTGGGGAGCGAAGAAGTCCATGCCTTGAGAGGAGTATCGTTCACGATTCGCGCCGGTGAATTTGTGAGTATCATGGGAACAAGCGGAAGCGGAAAATCCACTTTACTGAACATCATGGGCTGTTTAGACCGCCCTACTTCGGGGGAGTATTATATTGATGGCGTTGCAATAAGTCAACGTAGCAAGGATGAACTTTCTACTTTGCGTAACCGGAAAATCGGATTTGTCTTTCAATCATATAATCTTTTGCCGCGCACTTCGGCTTTGGAAAATGTAGAACTGCCTTTGCTCTACAACAACAGTGTCTCCTCCAAAGAACGCAGGGAAAGAGCCGCACGCGCACTGGAACAGGTCGGTTTGCAGAACAGGATGATGCATTTTCCAAATCAGCTTTCCGGCGGACAGCAACAAAGGGTTGCCATTGCGCGGGCGCTTGTGAACGATCCCGTTATTGTCCTTGCCGACGAAGCTACGGGAAACCTGGATACGCGCACTTCATACGAGATTATGAGTTTGTTCCAGCAACTCAACAGTGAAGGAAAAACTATTGCTTTTGTTACGCACGAGCCTGATATTTCCGCTTTTACGAATCGCGCTATTCAATTGCGCGACGGAAATATAGTTAAAGATGTTCCGGTTGAAACGCAATCGGCTAAAAGTAAATTAGCATTTAGTAATTAGTAACTTATAAAATTCATAATTCATAATTCATAATTAAAATAATGAACATTCTTAATTTATTCAAAATAGCTTATAAAGCATTGCTTCGCAACAAAACGCGGGCATTTCTGACCATGCTGGGCATTATTATCGGTATATCGTCGGTAATTGCGATGGTCAGTCTGGGACAAAGTTCTTCCAAAAGCATTAACAATCAGATTTCTTCGATGGGAACCAATCTGATTATGGTTATGCGTACAAGCCAGAGGCAGGGCGGCGTAAACGTCGGTTCGTCTAATGTACAGACACTTACAGCAAAGGATGTGGACGCCATTCGCGAAAATGCAAAATATGTAAGCGAGGTTTCTCCGTTATTAAACGCCAGCGGACAACTGGTAAACGGCGCCAACAACTGGCCTGGAAGTATGCAGGGCGGTAATTCCGAACTGATTTCCATCCGCAAGTATGAAATAGCTTCGGGTATCAATTTTACGGAACAGGATGTAAGAAGTTCCGCCAAAGTATGTCTCGTCGGAAAAACAGTGGTTGACAATCTTTTTCCTAATGGCGAAAATCCACTGGGACAAACGATTCGTTTCAACAAAATACCGTTTAAAATTATAGGCATACTGGCAAGCAAGGGTCAAAATCAAATGGGGCAAGACATGGACGATGTACTGATTGCACCTTACACAACCCTGCAAAAGCGGATACTTGCCATCACATATATTCACATGATTATGGCTTCGGCGCAATCGGAAGAAACGGCAGGTTT
>JAIRPX010000019.1 GCA_031256775.1 Dysgonamonadaceae bacterium | reverse complement strand
TTAGCGAAGCAATCCAGAAATTAGTTTTCAGTTTTTTTTACTGGATTGCTTCAGGCTTCACCTTCGCAATGACGACGTAAGGTTCGCATTTTTACGCTTTTCGCACTTTCATGCCTCTTGTCCAGTGTCTCGTTTATCGTCATTGCGAGCGTTAGCGAAACAATGGAACCTTAATCTATATTTGTTTTTTTTATGTCTAATTTTGTTGCATATATCATTTTTTTGGGCTTACTTTGCAAAGTTGTTTGCGTAAATTTTATTGCATCACGATGTAGATATAAATTTATTGTATCATTATATATAAATATTACCAAAATGACAAAATCAAAAATCGAAACTATGTATGTATGCGTTTTTCGCATATTTGTTAGCATGTTATTGCTAATTGTGACGGCTAAGCCGTTGTCTGCCCAATTCTTCTATGAAGAAAGTTGTCGTGGCGCTACTGGAAATTTCACATGTTACGGAAACGCGCCAGGTTATACCGCAAGTTTTGCCACCAAACCTGATGCGTCGGGAAATGGATGGTTGCGATTAACAAATTCAGTTGCAAGTCAAATGGGATATGTATTGTTGGACAAATCTTTCCCGTCCACAATGGGCGTTACAATGGAGTTTGACTTTAAAGTATGGGGTGGGGGAACGTATCCTGCCGACGGTTTCAGTATATTTCTCTACGATGGCGATCCGGGGAAAACGTTTGTTATTGGCGACGTTGGAGGCGCTTTGGGATATACTGATTTAAAGCCTGCATATTTGGGAGTGGGAATTGATGAGTACGGTAATTTTTCAACTACAGTCGCAGGTCCTAAAGGACCTGGTCAAAGGAAAAATTCAATAGCGCTTCGCGACGCAAACTATGTGTATGTTGCCGGAACTGGAGCAAACCTCAACCCTCCTTTCAGTAGTAATGTATCACTTGCATCAACCAGCACTACCCGCCCTGCTGATGCGTATTTTTATCGAAGAGTAAGAATAGAAATAGAGCCGGTAACAGGCGGTATGAAAGTGACAGTTTATATAAAAACAAGCACGACAGGCGATTTCACGAGAATAATTGGTCCCGTAGATGTTATACAGCCTACGCCTTCGATATTAAAGATGGGATTTGCTGCTGCCACAGGCGACGCTAAGGCGAATCACGAAATTCGCGACGTCGTTATACGAACTCCGGGCGATTTGTCGGTCTTTAAAAACTCTCCCTCATGCGCCAACTACAAAGACAGCGTGATGATTAACACTGTTATTACCAATAACATGAATTATGATGTACAGGGAATTGCAGTAAAAGACACTTTACCTGCCGGATTTTATATCAGGGGCGGCTCACCTGTCGTTACATCAAGTTACAGAGGAGGCGATCCGACTGTTACGCCGGAAGCTATGCCATCATTTACTAAAACAACGCTGAACGATGGGCGTACCGAATGTACTTATACAATTAACGTCAATGCTGATACCTACGTATATGTCACTTATGACGGAGGATTTAACGTTTGTCCTCCATCAATGACCTACGTATCCGGTGTAAAAGCCGTGCCACCGTCCACTTTAATCGGCGCAAACACGCAATATGCCTCAATGACAGGCTGCGTACGCAACATGGAAAACGATATAGTAGCGTTATATAAAAACGATTCTATTACGTTCAACGTTTGCGACAACGACATTTGGTGTAACGTTCAAAGGGATACGGTTGAAAATTCAGGACTGCATCTCGGTACGCTCCGCAAAAATAACAGTGATGGATCTTTTACGTATAAGGCTAATAGTGTGGGCATTGATAGCGTTTCCTATTATGCAAAATGCGGAACCGACAGCGCCGCCGCAAAAGTATATATGATTGTAATAAATCCTAATGCGAAAAAATATATAGCCTGTCAGGGTGCAACGGTGAAGATGGATTTCGCAGACATACCAAACATTACTTACCGGTGGTACAGCGTTGCGACAGGAGGCACGATCATAACGACCTCTCCCACATACACAGTAACAAAAAGCGGCGCAAATATTGAGACCTGGTGGGTTGAGCCTGTTTGTAAAAACAGTCCTCTTCTTCCGCGCATAAAAGTAGAATTGGCTTTGAGCGAAGGTTGCGGCGGCGATCCGGTTACCTGCGTAACTTCCGGCACGCTGCTTTTCAGGGAAGACTTTGGCGGCAATGATCCCAATGATCCAAAAAACAAGCCGACCGGCATCCCGCAGGTACAGGGCTACACCTACAATACAAGTCTCAAAAACAATGGAACATACTCCATTACGAAAGAAAATCCAGTTCCTTATACGATATGGTTTAAAACTACCGACCATACTTATCCCGGAGATAGTACGCGCGGATACTTTGCCGCTTTCGACGCAACACATTCGCCTGGTCAGTTTTATGAACATACCATCAACAACCTGTGCGCGGGAATGAACCTGTATTTCTCTTCATGGATAGTGAGCCTGTGCCGTGTAGGGCAGACGGACAAGGTCAATCATTTATTCATTCTGGAAGATCAGTCAGGCAATGTGCTTGCGCAATATAATACAGGCAATATTCCCGACGGAATAGGTCAGTGGAGGAACTATGGTTTTTCATTTATAGTTCCGGAAGGAGAAAGCTCCGTAAAACTAAAGATCATCAACAACACAACCGGCTCTTCCGGCAACGACTTTGGTTTGGACGATATAGAAATACGGCTTTGCGCTCCGGTAGTAACGTTAGTCGATACGCCCAGAGATACGCTTGTTTGCAAAGATTTATCGCCTGTTCTGACTGTGTTAAAAGCCCGATTTAGCAACGACGGCACATTTTTCAAACCAGACAACAACCTTGTTGCACGGTGGTACTGGCTGGAACTGTCCAAAGATCCAAACACGGAAACAGTGTGGACGCAGACGGGAAACGATATTATATTCAATCACGAAAAGCTTGACTTTTCGTTCAATGTCACCGACGTTGGATATTATCGCCTCGCAATTGCCGATCAGTCTCATATCAACAGCTATAATTGCCGTTCCATGTCGGATGTGATTAAGGTGACTTCAAAAAATTGCTACATAAAAGTGAATCCCAAAAACAGAATAGAATTTAAATAACGCTTACGGCTTGCGCGAAAACGCGAAAGCGCGAATGTTTGCTGGCGCGGCTTTTAAGCCGTGCCAGTTTTTTTATACTTTACGCGTTATGGTTTTTAGCATCGTCATTTCGAGCGTTAGCGAAGCAATCCAGAAATTAGTTTTCAGTTATTAGTTTTCTGTTTTTTTAGGACGAGACAGAAATTAGTTTTCAGTTATTAGTTTTCTGTTTTTTACTGGATTGCTTCAGGCTTCGCCTTCGCAATGACGTTGCACAAAATTAAACCGCGTAAAGTATAATTCATAAACATGAAATAAATAAAAATTAAGATATCGCAGCTACGCTGCTCTGTTTATACTCCGTACATCTTTACCGTGCGCTTACGCACACGGCTACAAAGATACTGGCGCTACGCGCTTTCTCGCAAAACACAAGGTTTTGCAGATGATCCCTGCCCAGCTGCTCTGCCGAAAGAAATTGCAAATCAGTAATTGTTCCCTGATCAGTTATCAACTGATTCAGAAAATCAATTAGCAACTCTTTATTTGCTTCTGTTCCAAACAGCTTTTTGAAACCAAAGTCGGTGTAGGGGGGTAAGTATTTTTAACGCGTTATCATAACTGTAAAATTCTTCTTCAAAAGTAATCATTTATTTTCAATACGCCCAAATTTTTACACAATTCATTGCAGCATAATTAGGGTTGGTGTACAAGTACTAAAGGACTAATCAAAAAATGCCTTCCTGATTTTATTCTTATCCAAATTGAAATTAAAAATACGAAACCTGTAGCCCAATCCCAAACTGAAAACCTGCGATTTCATTGCCGCCTCCTCCTTGCCTGTATTCAGCAGACTGGGAAATCCTCTTTGATATGCAGCATTAATGCAAATGCCACCGGCAAATTGATAGCCAAAAATTATTAGCGAGAAAAAATATTTATTCATTTTTTATTAATAAATCATTGAAACAATTTATTTATTTTGGGTTGCATAAACCAGATTCCTACGGGAAAAAGCCAAACCAGAAAAAATGTCGCCTTACAGTCGGAAAACTTTGCAGGCTTTTGTAATTCGATGCTTTTCAAGGCTTTGGCTATAAAATAAAAGCAATAGAAAGCAATGCACATTGAAATCAAATGCAAAGGCGCGGTAAAAGATAACATATTCACATTCAATGCTTTTCCCGACGAAATTTCGAGAAACAAAAAATACGTCCATACCGAAGCAAATATCTCATGAGCGGCTGATACAAAAAGAAATACCTTGAATATCGGCAATTTCATTCCGGCAGCTTCCGGCAGTTTTTTGTGAAGATTCACGCCAAGCGAATAAAGCCAGCAGAAAATCAGTGAGATAAATACAATCGTTAAAATTGAAATTGTCATAACCAATCCGGAAGGAATAGCCTGAAATATATCGGCAATCCTCTTGGTATTAATCATAAAATCGAAAGATAACCGTAACAAATCGCCGGTTGTTAAAACCATTGCGATGATTACCGTTTGAAGAATTACCGGAATAACAAGTAAAATTCCGAATAATTGCCAATCCTTGAGCGTTAGAAAAATGCTCATTGTCTGTTTTTTAGTTGATACATTTTGATGCATAATTATTTATATTTAAAATTTATATTAATTTATTTTGTAGAGTGTTTGCTCTATTAATGGTAAAAAAAATCATGTTTTCAGGACATTGTAAAATTCGTACCATAAGGTTTTTATCCTTGATTTTAGCAGGTTAAAATCATTATCCAGCACATAATCCATACGGTTGCCGTCCGAAGCATAGATAAAAAGTCGGGCAATGGTTTCATCGGGAATATCCTGTCTTATTTCTCCGTTTTTTTTCGCAACGCCAATGATATAAATCCACGCATTGGTTTCCAGCGTTTGTATTTCGGTCATTTCTTGTTGCAGTTCGGGAAAATATCTCAACGCTTCAAAAATAAATGAAAAAAAGTTAATATTCGTATCTGAATCCGTGTCCTTGAACAGCTGATTAAAATTTTTCTCGTAATTATCCAGCGTGTATCGGATAAAACTGTACAGAGAATCTTTGGGATAATTTTCAAAAACGCGGCGGGTCATATTGAGCATATAATGGTCGACTATCTCTTTGAAAAGTTGCTCCTTATTTTCAAAATAATAATAGAACGTTCCATTTGAAAGCCCTGTTGCAGCCAGTATATCTTTCAATGTTACCGCCTTGTAACTCTTTTTCAAGAAAAGAGGGAAGGACTTTTTTACTATATATTCTTTATTATCAATCATTTATTATATATATTATAGAGTAAATGCTCTACAAAGGTACAACAAATTTTTTATTCTCCAAATTTATTTATAATTTTTTCTTGTTTATTGTAAAGGCAGAGCTACTTTTAGTTGAAGTTATAAAAAACGGTTGCAGGAATCTGTATTCGGAAACTTATCGCTAATAATGTTGGCAGACATATACAGGTAGCGCCATTCAAGTTTTGCATTTCGCACAGGAAGAAAGCTATATAAAAATAGCTATTTATTCGCTCTAATATTCAAATGTTTCCAGCTGATGTTTTTTGCATATTTGAAATAATTGTTGTACTTTTTTCTGATGGTATAATTTATTTTTTTTAAATCATGATTAAAAAAGTATTTTTATACGGCATTGCCGTTTTAGGAATTGCAGCAGTGGCTGCGTGGAATGTGAGCTTGAATTTGCAGCAGAGTAACAAATTGTCGGATACTATGCTGGCTAATGTGGAGGCGCTGGCAGATGGTGAAAGTGGACAAACTACTATATGTCAGTTAGATCCGACATATATTGATTATTGTAATATTTATCATTATACTTATTATTGCCCATGCGGATAGTAATTATGAAAAAAAATTATTTATATATTGTTGTATTTGCCTTTATTTTATTTTCATGTAAAAAAGATAAAAAAAGCCAAGATAATATTGAGCAAACAAATACAAGTTATAATTGCGAATTGGTAGATACGGGAAGCCGGTTGTCTTATCCATTGGATAATAACACCAAATATCAGTTTTCAGCAATGTTTCCGTTTGTCGATACTGACGGGAAAGAATACCTTACTTTTTTAAATAGTAACCATGAAATTCTGTTCTATGAATTAATGAATGAAAAATTTCTTTTTAAAATTAAAATTGAAAATGTAGGTCCTAACGGAATCATTGGCGCTTCCGGATATTATATTGAAAATTTAAATTCAATATATATAACAACACCTGTTTTACCTGCCCTGCATAGAATTAATAAAGAAGGAGATATTCTACAAAAAATCAATTATGGTAAAACACAAAACGGGTATTCCATTATTCCAACCTTTAGTTCCAATTCATTTTTTCACACTCCTCTTTTTATTATAGATGGAGTGTTATACATTACCCAGAAACCCAATAGAATGAGTCCACTTTCGTCCACTCCCGTATCCGTAGTAATTGATACGTTAAATAATTCATTTCGGGAATTGCCTTTAATTTTTCCCCCTTTAATAGATGATGACTGCATGGATAGACTGGGAGGCGGATTTAATTTGTCTTTTAGTCGCGATTTTAATGAAAAAGACAGACTATTTGTATATTCATTTTATTTTGACGAAAATATTTATATTGCATCAGTCAATCATGATAAAATAAGAAAAATTTGCATAAAAAGCAAATATATTGATAAAATTATAATGAAAGAAAAGGCAAATGATATGTTAACAGGTGCAAAACAGGATTATGAAACTCCAATGTATGGAAATTTAATTTATGATAAATACAGGAATGTATATTACAGAATGGCATACCCAAAAGTGGAATTGGAAGATGGCGTTAATTATGTTGAATTGACTGTTCATGGACGTAAAAGATTTTCAATAATAATACTTGATTGTGATTTTAATATAATTGGAGAAACATTATTTCCTGAATATGTATATAGTCCGTCAGTACTGTTTGTTCACAAAAATGGATTATATATTTGTAATAACCATCCAAAAAATTCTTCTTTTAATGAAGACATATTAAGCTTTAGCTGTTTTAAGTTGTCTAAAAAATGACAGGCTGAACATACCCTGCAAAATAAGTTTCACAAGTTTATTGAAATTTTCATAAACAGGTGACTGTGTAAATACATAAATTAAAACAATAATAAAAAACGTTATAATTATGACAAAAAATATATATCTTCTAATGTTGTCTGCACTGCTAATTAGCGGCTGCCACGAATTGAATATATCCTCGTACATGATACTGGATAACATTGAAAACATACAGGATCGTGAGAAAAAAGACAGAATATACACTTTCACAGACTTGCGTTTATTCAGTAAGTTCTGGGGCGCAGTTTTTGTTAATGAAGATAAAATGACATACCAGACAGAACGTAAGAAACTTCCGGTTATCATGCTGTTTGACTGGCAGGGCGAACCTCTGGCAGAATTGAAACTGAATCATTTCATAACGATGTTTGATATAGATTTCAGGAACGGAAACTTGTATGCGCTTGATATTTATACGGATGTGCTTTACAAATATAATATCAGTGATATTTTGAAAAAATTATGAAAGCAAACAAATAATCATTTTTTATCCAAAAAATTTGTTTGTTCAAAAAAACATTTGTACTTTTGTTAAAGTTTATGATAAGAATAAAGACATATTTATTAATTAATTTTTTTTATATAATAAAAAGCATGAGAAAGATTGCAACATTAACGATTATTATCACATCATTGTATTTTTCCTGTAACAGAAACACTCCTATCGTAGTAACAGAATTGCCTGCTGCAAAAGAAATTAAAGACACTTTGCAGTCTGTAAAAATAATAGAAGGATGCTATACGGACGTTTTTATAG
>JAIRPX010000313.1 GCA_031256775.1 Dysgonamonadaceae bacterium | reverse complement strand
GTTGCAACAACGTTAGTAGAAAATCCTACGGCAAAAATAAAAACTTTAATTGCCATTCCTTATAATCCATACGAGCCGCAACCATACAACCGTTGGACAATGCGCGGTATGCTTGACCTAAAAAATGAACTGATGGTTGCCGAAGAATTTTGGGATTTTCTCGGTGGTCAAGGGGCGTATAATGAACTGCTTGATTGCTTTGAAAAAGCAGGCATAGAACTTCGCCCTGAAATAGATGAATATTTTGCAAAATTCAACAAATAATCAACAGAGAAATTATAAGATAACTTTTAAAAATATGAAACTGAATAAAATATTGCTACCGTTTGTTGCGTTGCTTGTAGCGTGCGACAGCGGCGACATTTATCCTGAAAAAAAGAAGATAGAGGAAATGAATTTGCGCGTGAACGCCGTTTTCGAGTTCAATAATGAGACTGCTTTTCCGCAAAACTATCGCATCGTTTGGGGTGCATTTGTCGGAACGTCGCCTTATCCGCTTGCCTTTGAGATTGTTGCAAAACCAGATGGCAAAGAGACAACACATTACGTCTCTACGTCAATACCCAGAATCGCTACTTTCATGGCGCTGGCGCTTGTTGAAAAAAATGAAAATAAGGCAAGGTATTTTTTCAAAAAATTCCCGTTAGATAATGTTTCCGGCGAAATGAATATCTCCGAAACAGTCGATTTGGCAGCTTTCGAGCGCGTGCAGGCGCAAGTTTTCACGCCACAGTGTATTCTGTGTCATGGCGGAGGCGGATTTGCCGCCGGACTGGACTTGACGGAAGGCAAAGCATATAACAACCTGGTGGGAGTACCATCGCATCCCGACAATTCGCCCAAAAACCGCGTTACGAAAGGCAGCCTGCAAAACAGTTTCCTGCTTGACGTGCTTGTTGACCGTCCGCCGACGGTTACTACTAATCATACAACGCTTTCCACGCTTGACGCCATAGATGATATTAATTTGATACGGACGTGGATAATGGCAGAAAATTAGCGTACCATTATATCCAATCTAAAACTCAAACTCCGCAACCTTAACAAGTCCGTCTTTCTGTTTTGTTTCTTTAGAAAGTTGCAGGCAAACAACTTGCCGCTGTTCCTGCTGACTTGAATAGTGCGTGTAAATTTCCGCCATTATTGTTGAGGGTCCTTCTGTTTTCACCTGAGAATCGCCGAAATAGTTGACAAATACCTCGTATTTTCCCGTTATGGCTTTTTTCAGCATAAACTGTTCGGGACCATATCCTTCCGTAATATCATGACTGATACGTCCGCCAAGCGCAGTGGATGAGTGGCTGTAAAAACATACCTCGCCTCGCGGGTCTTTCACGTGCAAATCAATGTCGGTATTATTCATGTTCCAGTTGATAACAACGCGAATATCTACCGGCGTCGCCTGAATTATTTTTTTGTTTATCTGACTTGTTTTCAGTGATTTATTCTGAGCTATCAAATTATTTATTTCAGTAACGACCACTTCTTCAATTCCGAAACTCCGGCGGTTGATATTTTGAGCGTAGGACTGTTTTAAAACCGAATACAGACTATCTAATGCACTTTG
This sequence comes from Dysgonamonadaceae bacterium, assembly GCA_031256775.1. Taxonomy (GTDB): domain Bacteria; phylum Bacteroidota; class Bacteroidia; order Bacteroidales; family Azobacteroidaceae; genus Azobacteroides. Next base: position 19,089 of record JAIRPX010000313.1, on the reverse strand, counting down.
ATATAGGCGATTATCGGCTAAAGACAAAGCATAATCGCGATAGCTTTGCGGTTCCATTGGTCGCCATTGAATCACTTTTTTGCATATATAGGCTTCGAGTGCATATTCCTTATACTCTTTCAGGCGATAGCCCAGCAAACGATAGAGTGATGCGTTTTCCAGATCAATTTCGGCAATCGAAGTCAGTATGCAGAGGGCTTTTTTGCGATCGCCCAAACGGAAAAACCAGTCTGCCATGTAGAAATAAAAATTCGGCGTATTGAGATACTCGTTGCGAAGTTTCAGATATTGTTGATAATCGACGTCCGCCTTGCCTGTCAACTGTTTAGTATATTCATTATCTTCTTTTACCGGTACTATCCTTATAACCGCCTGCGTAGACGATTTTGTGAGGGTTAAATTTTTCCTTTCATGGGCAGTAGTAGCGACGACTTCAAACAACTCGGAAGAATGTTCCGCCATATCGGCAATATTAATATTTTCTGATTCCTCAACAGCAACCGAACTAAGTACAGGAGGAGTAAAATTTACTCTTTCTTCTGAACCAACAATAGAAGTAACTATCACCTCTTCTAAAACATCGTCTCCACCACCAAATCCTGAATTTTCAACAAGAAACTCTTCCTGTCTAAGCATTGTATCGGGAACCGTATATTTTGGTTTTTCCGGATTAAAACCGGTTTCCCACCATGCCTGCAATTCTTCGGCAGAAGCTAATGCTTTGTTCATCAAAGATTTTTCTTCCTGCGTACGTTGATCGTCCTGTCCTTTTCGCCAACGAAAAAATTCTGCTTGTAATTCGGCGGGCGGCGTAATATTGTAGGTAATATAATCCTGTAAAGTTTCGAGGACAATCAGCGATGTATTGCGCGTAACTATGCCAAATTGCTGACCAAGTTCGGTCAGTTCGGCTTTATTTTGTTCGTAGCGCATATCAAGCTCATTGATTTTCTTTTGCGCCCAAATACGGTGAATCAAACCATTGGATTGTGCTTCTTTTGCATTGATCGACAATGAAATACGTTTTTCAATTTTATTGCCGTAACCGAAAAGCAAAGTGATTTTAGCAGTATTCCTGTCTAAAATTCCTGCAATCGAAAACTGTCCGTAAACAGGCGCGGCGATTGACGGATAAACTTCGCGAACAGAATTATCGCTTTCATATCCAAGAAACTGCAAAGTTTCAAACATCAATTCATTTTGCAGATTTTCGGGCGATAAGCGATTCAAATTGATGAATTTACCTTTGGTTTGCGCTGCAATCCATTTCATGGCGCTGTAATTGGCTTTGGCAGAAGAAACTACGCAATGAATAGGATGTTTTTTCCATTCGTTTGAAGCTGCAAAACCGGCATCGCTCAAAGTGGAAATCCCGTCGGAAAAGAATAAAAATTCTTCGGAAGAAATATTTTTCAGATGTATGGCGTCGTAATTTGTTCCTCCATCGTAAACGGCAGATTCCAAATCTTTTTGCAAATCGTTCCAGTTGCCATTGGCGATTTTGTAAACTCCCTTTTTTATCATTTGGTTATTCAAAAAATACAGGGAAACGGTTAAATTTTTATTTTCCCGAAAAATGGCGTTCAAAACGTCCAATTCTTTCTTGATGTCGCGTTGCAAACCACTTAGCGAAACATCCCAGATAATGCCTAATTGATTGCTCCACTGTTTTTTACGCACTTTAGCTTCGGGGACGCAGGAAGCTGTAAAATAATAACTTCCAGAAGCCGACTGTACCCATGTCTGCGGAATTTCGGCAGGCGCAGGCAATGAAAACGCCAAGATACGTTCCGGCTGATAATTTTTTCGCACAAAAGAAGCGACAAAATTTTCTCCTTGACGGTCGAATTGCAGTTCATTAGGGGCAGCATCAACTTGCGGTTTTTCCGAACTTTTCCAAACGGTAGCTTTCAACGAAAAATTTTCGATAGCCGTTTTGTAAGCCATCGGCAAACGATATTGAAAACGACTTTGCTCAACAGGCAATTCTTCTTCATAACCAATTGTAATTGTGCGTGTTCCATTAGCTGGAAGCGGATAAATACGGGTTCGGAAATTATTACCTTCTACTCTTTCGAGCAAACCAGGATCAACGTTCTGCTGTTCGATTTCTTCAAAAACCTGCGTGGCTTTGGCTTTTTCCACCGGTACAGCTTCGCGCATTTTACCATTAATATCCAACGCATAACGGCTCACTGTCAGACCTTCGGGAAGAGGAAACAACAATTCGCCTTCCAGAATCCTGGCGCTGCTATTTTTGAAAATCATTGTATATTGCGTAGCAGCTATATTTCCAGTGATTTCTACTTGAATATCAAGCGATTGCAAATATACGCTACCAGAATCGGTTTTCTCTGAAACTCTCATTACGGGCAATGGTAATTCGGATAAATCCAGGTTCGGTTTGCGAATCACTGGATTTTCGATGGGATTTTTGCCGATTTGAGCGACTAAAATACTTATCGAAAGCATGGCTATCGACAAAACGACAGCGAGAACGATGATAACTTTTTTCATAATGTTATTTATTATTTATTGTTTACTTCCTACTCGTCAACTTGTTTCTTTAAGTTATTATACTTTACGCGGTTGAATTTTATGCATCGTCATTGCGAGCGTTAACGAAGCAATCCTGGAATTAGTTTTCAGTATTCATCGCTGGATTGCTTCAGGCTTCGCCTTCGCAATAATGATGATGCACAAAGCCATGCCGTGCAGGGTATAAAAATTGACAGTGCAAAATTAAAGTTTATTTCTGTCATTCCAAATGAATGAAGTGGGTAAATGTAGTGCATTAAAGACTTTTTTATTTATTTAAGTTAAGAACGAAAGCACGAAAGTGCGAATGTTGCGCCAGCCAATTCCTAACTCCTAACTCGCTACGTTCCTCGTGTCCCGTCTATCTCGCCTGCCAAATTTATTTTGGCATGAAAATTGATGTTTGACACAATTACTATTTATAAACAGAATGATTATATCTGAAATGGAAATACTAATAGAACGGAATCCAGAAAGAGAGCCTTTTAATCCAGAAGATATTGGTAAAGAGACGCCTATATTGCCCTTGAAAAATATGCTGTTCTTTCCCGGAGTTCCTACGCCAATAAATATCGGACGCTCCAAATCGCTGAAACTTGTTCAGGAATTTCAGAAAAAAGAAGGCATAGTGGGAATTTTCTGCCAAAAAGACATAAATAAAGACGATCCTGACTTCGACGATTTATATCCTGTGGGATTAATTGCCCGAATCATCAAAGTAATGAAAGAAAACGACAGTAGCACTACTGTCATTTTGATGGGTGAACGGCGGGTACATTTAAATGAAATTACTGTGAAAGAGCCTTATCTGAAAGGCGTATTTTCCATTCTGGAAGATATAATTCCTCCAAAGTCGGACAAGGAATATAAGGAACAGCTCAAAGTTATCAAAGATAAAACACTGACAATGGTACGCTCAAAAATAGGCTTGCCCGATTTTATACTTGATTCTCTCAGCAAATCCAAAGATTATGAATATATCATCAATCTTGCGTTTACGATGTCGAGCGCTTCTATCGAAAAAAAACAGGAAATAATTGCCTGCGACGATATGAAAGAACGCCTGAACCAGCTGCTTTCCATATTGGAGAATGATTTACAACTGCTTGAAATAAAAGAATCTATTCGTAGAAAAACCCAAGTGGATATAGACAAACAGCAAAAGGAATATTTTCTTCAACAGGAAATGAAAAATATCCAGGAGGCTTTGGGGGGAAGCAGTCAGGAAATTGAAGTAAAAGAAATAAAAGAAAAATCAAACAATACTAAATTCACTCCCGAACAGAGAAAAACCTTTGACAGGGAACTGGAAAAATTAGAACGGTTACATCCACATTCTCCCGATTATTCTACGCAATCGGAATATATTCATAATATCCTGTCATTGCCATGGAATGTTTATACGCAGGATAATTTTGATCTTGCGCGTGCAAAAAAAATACTTGATAAAGAGCATTATGGACTTGATAAAGTCAAAGAACGAATTATTGAACATTTGGCAGTATTGAAACTGAAAGGCGACATGAAAGCTCCCATTATTTGCCTGTATGGACCTCCGGGTGTGGGAAAAACTTCTTTGGGAAAATCTGTTGCCGATGCTTTGAACAGGAAATACGTGCGAATGTCTTTGGGAGGTTTGCACGATGAAGCTGAAATTCGCGGTCATAGAAGAACATACATCGGAGCTATGCCCGGCAGGATTATTAAAAGTATCCAAAAAGCAGGCTCTTCTAATCCCGTAATTATCCTTGACGAGATAGACAAAGTGGGGAAAGACTATAACGGCGATCCTGGCGCAGCATTGCTGGAAGTGCTTGATCCTGAACAGAATTTTGCTTTTCACGACAACTATCTGGATATGGATTTCGACCTGTCGAAAGTACTGTTTATTGCAACTGCAAATTCGTTGAACAATGTTTCACAGCCTTTATTGGACAGAATGGAACTGATTAACGTAAGCGGTTATGTGTCGGAAGAAAAAATCGAAATAGCTCAAAAACATTTACTGCCTAACCAGCTGGAAAACCACGGGATACCTAAATCGAAATTCAATATTCCCAAAAAAACTTTTGAAGCAATTATTGAATCTTATACCCGTGAATCGGGCGTCAGGGAACTGAACAAAAAAATCGCAGGAATTATGCGTAAAATCGCAAAAGCAATTGCAGAAGATGCCGACTATCCTAAAAAATTAAACGCAGAAAACCTGCATGATTATTTAGGTACAGAAGAATATTCGAAAGATAAATATGAAGGGAATGAATATTCTGGAGTAGTTACAGGACTGGCTTGGACTGCTACCGGCGGTGAAATCCTTTTTGTCGAAACCAGCATGAGCAGCGGGAAAGGAGCAAAACTGACGCTAACCGGCAATTTGGGCGAAGTGATGAAGGAATCGGCTATATTGTCGCTGGAATACGTAAAATCTCATGCCGCTTCATGGAATATTGACGATAATGTTTTTGAAACAAAAAATATACATGTCCATGTTCCGGAAGGAGCAATTCCAAAAGACGGACCAAGCGCAGGAATTACTATCGCTACTTCTATCGTTTCGGCTATAACACAACGAAAAGTACGCCCTTTTTTAGCTATGACCGGAGAAATGACACTGCGCGGAAAAGTACTTCCCGTAGGAGGAATTAAAGAGAAAATATTAGCAGCAAAACGGGCTGGAATAAAAGAAATTATCCTTTGCCGCGAAAATAAAAAACATATAGATGAAATTAACGAGCTTTATATAAAAGGACTTCAATTTCATTACGTGAAAGATATTAAAGAAGTACTGGATATTGCACTGATTTAAAATCAGAGTTAGTTTGAAATGCAAATATCTGATATACAAAAAATATTGACACACAATTAGAAAAAGCAAAAGAATTACTTCAATGAAATTTGGGTATTTATAAAAAATGCAGTACCTTTGCCAATTGCTATGAGTATCATAATTAACTTAATCCAGAATAAACATGAGACTTAAATTTTTATTATTTTATTATTTTTTGCTGTTTGTAATTTCCATTTCTGCACAGGATTTTGGCAAAGATTACAAAATCATTCCTGTCAACAAATCAGTTCGCGAAATTTATGACTCGCCTTGTGATTCGCCACTCGAAAATTATATTGCACGTATCCATGCGTGGATTGACGGGGTACAATGCGATACAATTCGTTCCGAAAGAAATAAGGCAAAAGGACGAAGACCTGGCAAACCATATCCCACTGAAGCTGCCGAATGGACATTAAATTGTGAAATACCACAGGTGATTATATACAAAGATTCAATTGGTTTGGTTTTTAAGAAAGACAATAGCTGCGATTGTCATGCTGTCGGTATAGTTCATCGGGAAAATGGAAAATGGCTCTATGTGGGCGAAACTTACTGTTTTAAAAAAAATATTAGTGATATAAATCAATGGATTGAAAATAAAACTGTTATTGAATTATCACGCTTACGCAAATATGAACAGCTCAAAATCGTTTCGACAGATACGCTTGCATTTGTAAAATACCTGAATGTAAACGCCTGTGAGCCGACATCTTACCTGCTTGACAAGTTAAAAAAATATCCGTTAGTAATTTACGGCGAATTTCATTTCAGGAAAAATTCATGGGAATTGTTGCAACAGCTCATAAAATCGCCCGAATTTGCGGCAACCACCGGAACTGTTTTCCTGGAACTTTCAAAAGATGCGCAACCTGAGTTGGATGAGTTCTTTAACCGAAAAACAAAAAATCCAGATATTATATTGGATATTTTCAGAAAAGAAGAAATAGCTGGCTGGAACGATAAAGGAATGTTCGATTTTCTTAATGAATTGTGGGAAGTTAACCGTCTCTTAAAAAACAAAATTCATGTGGTGGCGGCAGATCATTCAACAGTGTTTTATCAATATATAACTTCCAAAGAACAGTATGATTCTATTGAGGAAACACCTTGCGACAGAAATGAAATTATGGCTGAAATAATCGAAAAATCAATAAGTAATTCGCCCGACAAACGAAATCATTTATTTATTGTTGGTTGGGGACACGCTTACAAATCAACGGCTTTACAAATTGGATATTGGCAAACAAACGGATTATCAGCCGGTTATATTTTGTCTGAAAAATTAGGCAGAGAAAATGTCTTTTCGATTTTCCCTCACACGGTAATTTCTACAAATGAAGGCGACATTTTTGGTAAACTCAGAAATGGACTTTTCGACTGGGTTTTTGAAAAATACGGAAACAAACCTGTTGCTTTCGACCTGAATAACAGCCCTTTTGGAAATGAACTGTTTGATGCTGACAATATGATGCGGGTTGATGTAAAAACAGGTTCATTTTTCGACAATTTCGACGGTTATATTTTTCTGCAATCCGTGCATGAAGAAGAACAAAATACTCCGCTTTACGAACTTTACACGGATGATTATATTGATGAGATAAAAAGGCGCGCAAGAATTACAGACCCAAGAAACGATAGTTTTTGGAATATTAAACTGGAAAATTTAAATAGAAATACGCTTTTTGATAAACTGAACAAGGAAAAAGGACAAAAGCGTTGGCGTGATTTATAAATACGTATTTTCATTTTCAAAGTCTATCGCGATTCCATGATTGTAAAAAAAAACGATAAACGGGAAATTATGAATTATGAATTATGAATTAGCTGGCGCAACTTTCACGCAAAGGTGTATTGTCATTGTATACTCTGCTCGTTATGGTTTTGTGCAACGTCATTGCGAAGGCGAAGCCTGAAGCAATCCAGTAAAAAACTGAAACTGATAACTGATAACTGATAACTGATAACTGATAACTGATAAAACTAAATTCTGGATTGCTTCGCTAACGCTCGCAATGACGTTCCACGTAAAGTATAATTCTACTTCTATGATACTTTTTTCTCCCATAATCGCAGATAGTTGAAAAGATGTTCATAGTTTTATAAAATCATATTCGTCCTGTTCCGGTTTATTTTCTTATCTTTGTCTCCCTAATTTTTAAAATACAAAAAATAATGGCGACAGAAAATAAATTGGGCAGGAAGTCAAATTCCCGTTCAGGAAAATCAAACGCTCCATCGGAAGAATCAGGACGTATCCAACCGCAGGCAAGAGAACTCGAAGAAGCTGTACTCGGAGCTTTAATGCTCGAAAAAGATGCTTATTCGATTGTAAGCGACATTCTTCCATCGCCTGCCTGCTTTTATGATAAGGCGCATGAATTGATTTATGCTTCGATCCAGGATTTAGCAGTTCAACAGAAACCTATTGACATGCTGACAGTTATAGAACAGTTGCGTAAAAAAGGCGACCTGGAAATTGCAGGAGGCGCAATATATATTGCCCAGCTGTCTCAAAAAGTAGTATCAAGCGCCCATTTGGAATATCATGCCCGCATTGTCGCCCAGAAACATCTGGCGCGGGAACTTATCAGTTTTTCTTCCAATGTTGCAACAAAAGCTTTCGACGAAACAAATGATGTTGACGACTTGATGCAGGAAGCAGAAGGTAATCTGTTTGAAATATCTCAGCGAAACCTGAAAAAAGACGTTACTCCAATCAATCCCGTAATTCACGAAGCTATAAAGCTGATGACTGAAGCTGCCCAAAAATCAGATGGTTTGAGCGGTCTGCAAACCGGATTCAAAGACTTAGATAAAATTACGTCCGGATGGCAAAATTCCGACCTGATAATAATTGCGGCGCGTCCGGCAATGGGAAAAACAGCTTTCGTCCTGTCTATGGCTAAAAATATGGCTGTAAATTATAATACACCGGTTGCTGTGTTTTCTCTGGAAATGTCTAACGTTCAGTTAGTAAACCGCCTAATCGTTAATGTAACGGAAATAAGCGGGGAAAAAATCAAAAGCGGACAGTTGCAGCAGCATGAATGGCATCAGTTAGACAGTAAAATTAAAGATTTGTATGACGCGCCAATTTTCATCGACGATACGCCGGGATTGTCTGTATTTGAACTGCGAACAAAAGCCCGCCGCTTAGTGAAAGAACATAAGGTAAAATGCCTCATTATTGACTACTTACAGTTGATGAACGCAAGCGGGATGGTTTCCAGCAGGGAACAGGAAGTCAGTTTGATTTCACGTTCATTGAAGGGCTTGGCAAGGGAATTGAATATTCCTATTATTGCTCTTTCGCAGTTGAACCGTCAGGTGGAAAACAGAACATCGAAAGATGGAGCTGATGCTAAACGACCTCAGCTTTCCGATTTGCGCGAATCGGGAGCTATAGAACAGGATGCTGATATTGTATGTTTCATTCACCGCCCTGAATATTATAAAATATATGCCGACGCAAAAGGTAATGATTTAACCGGTAAGGCGGAAGTAATAATCGCCAAACACCGTAACGGCTCAACCGGCGACGTTTTACTAAGCTTTAAAAGAGAATTTATCCGTTTTCAGAATCTGGACGAAGACAGGATTGAAGTCAATATTCAATCACGTTATAATGGTCAGGCAAATCTTATTCCGGCTGACAGGAACGCCACATTTGTTAAAAGCGACGTGGAATTTAGTCTTGAAGATGTTCCTTTTTGAAATCAGACAGCCAAATATTCAAACTGTCTAACAGAACAGGCGAACTTTTCCTGACAGCCCATGCCTGAAAGTGGGTAAAACTGATGTCGGTTTCGCTGTCTATTTCGGGATAAAGCTCGCTGTTCTTCGACGCAAGTTCTTTATCTACTACCGCATAATCAATCTGACTGTTGGCAACCATGCCTATGAGCTGTTCGGCTGAATAGTCTTCTATCTCCTTAATGTAAATCGGTTCTGCTATCTCTTCGGAAAGATTGCGAAGCCTCAATATGGCAGCAGATTTTTTTGGTACGTACACTTCCTTATACGCCAAGTCTATCTGATTCCGTATCAAAGAAAAAGAATCATCCGGAAATGGTTTCCGCTGTATCAGCACGAGTTTGCTCTGTGTGATTGGAATTGTGAACAGCAGTAATTTCTTCTTTTCGTTAGTTACAGGAATATTGCGAGCTATAATGTCGTATGTTTTATTTTCTAATCCATTAATACAGATGTCCATATTGTTCTCTACAAATATATCTGCTTCCAAACCGGAACGCTTCTCAATATACTTGCATATATCGTATTGCAATCCGGCAATCGTATCGCCTGCAAGATAATAATCAATTGAATTATATTCAGTTACAATATTTATTTTACCTTTCTGCATAATTTCCGGAAAATCACGCACAACAACAATCCTCTTGTTATAAGAACTTGTAATATAAAGCAATAAAACTATTGTCAGAATTATTGACGCTATCGAATAAAATTTATCCTTGTAGTTAATTTTTTTTTTCATAATATATAGTGTTATTAAACAGTTGATTTTCAGTTAATAAAATCTACTGAAATACCTAATTTTATTACAGTTGGATTTACCGGATAATGCGGTACGGAAAAGTATTCCGGAGGACTTATTAAAGAAGCTCCGGCATTGTAGTATTCAATGAAAAAACGGGTTTGTTTTAAATGGCAATTAACAAATCCGCTAATAAGAGGATAGTTGCCTGTCTTAACTTCATCCTGAATCTTGAATTGCTGGGTTGCGGGTTCGTAAGCTGGCGCATAATACATTGTCCAATAATGAATGTTACCTCCTATTTGTATTCTCAATACTCCAGCTACTTTAAATTCAACAAACATACTGGAATACAGACTTATGTCAGGTAAGGGAAGACGCTTTTCGTCGCTTGATTTCTGATAAACAACACGGTTGTCCCAGTGGAAAGCCTTATACAGTACGCTTTGTTTCAGATGAGCTGCAACAACCTGGATATTTCCCGCATACTGTTCGGGATAACCCGTTTTATTGAAATAGATATAATTGGTTACATTTTCAACTCCCAAACCAAACGCAGTATTAGTGTGTGGAATAGCAAGCTCGCCGCCTGCATATACTTTCCTCACTTTATTGAAGTCGTTATTCCAATTGAAATATTTACTGAAAAAATGATTCTCATAGTATGTCGGAGCTATATTTTTAATATAACCGTCAACATTGAGCGATGCAATATTGTTCCAAACGGGAATGTGGGTTTCAATATGTCCTGACAGATTTATATCGCCCAGATTATAGCCCAATATTCCCAAACTGCCCTGTGCGTTATAGCGCAATATTTTCCCTGTTCGCTTTGCTAATTCTCCTCCAAGATAAGTCGATTTCTGACTTGCTTCCCTTTTGACGGAAATAGTATCCATCATTGTGAAACTCCTGAAATCCTGTGTAAGAAATGCTGTCAGGTCAAATTTAGCCCATGAAGAAAATCCTTCCCGCATTGACAATCCAAGCGTAGAACTTAATTCCCAGTAGGAAGTAGAATCGCGAAGGTCTGTTCCTTTCCTTAAAAAATCTCGGTAATCGTAGAATTTATTGATACTGGCTGTATCTGTTGAATAAAATAAACGTTTTTTATCTTTATAGTTCATGGTAAGAATAACGGCGGATACGGGTATAAAACGCTTTATGGTATCTCCATCTTCTGTGGTTAACTCCGTATTTCTTTCAAATCCAATATTATAATGATAGTTTAAATAGATATTTTTACCTTTCAGCTGATTCCATGTATTTCTTATGTTTACAGGAATTTCCTTGCTTTGCAGGTTGATAACGTTAAGATAGTCAGGATGTGAAAGATAATAATCGTTACTTATTCCTCCGTTTTCGTTATTGATATATTCTGAGGGATTGTAGAGAATGTGAACCTGATGACGGTCGGAGATATAATTGCTGAAAAAACCCCATTCTACATGTCTGGATGCTTGCGAATCGTAGAAACCGCGTGCATACAAATAGTCAAGGTTTACGCCAACATTCAGTTTTTTTCCAAAATTAACAGCTAACAGCGTTTGAAATCGTTCTTCCCTGTTAGGTCGGCTTCCTGCCCGTTGATAGGATATATTTGAGTGAGGAATTTTAGTATTAATGAAATTAATATTATTAATAGACTGATTATAAAGACTATAATTATCCATAAACATAAAGTGGGAACGATCAGCGCGTTCAAAGAAAAGCCTTGATTCCATTGGCGAACCTAAATTGCCGAGATATGCCATTGATGTAGAATAGCCTTCCACGTGGGTACGATGAAAATATTCGGTTAAAGTTGTATCTGGCTTGCCCTGAATAATTTCTCCTGTCCGCTCCGTAATCTGCCAGTAATTAATCGGTTTAGCCGTATCAATCCGTGATACTTCTGTAAAAAGCGTCCTGTCGGCTTTGTCGCCGGTAAACGACAGGCGTTTGGGAACGTTGCCAACAGATGTGCTGTCAACCGCAGGCGGCATGATATTGCTGTTTCCTATTATAGTGTCGTTTTCATTGCCATGTTCCTGAACGGGAATATCCTGACCGAAAATAACAAACGGACAGAATATCAGAAAAAATATAAAGATTTTATTTATCACTGATTTAGAAACATTTTGCAAATTTTATACTTGAACTAATTTCATACTGCTGTTTTATTTCACGCCCCAAATTTACGAAAGATATTTTCAAAAACAAAAAAATAGAATGACCAACATACCAAAAAATCTCAAAAAAACTCATTTGCGTATTTATCTAAAAAATATCTCTGCCATTATTTACTGTTATACTTTAAGCGGTTTAATTTTGTGCATCGTCATTGTGAGCGTTAGCAAAGCAATCCAGAAATTAGTTTTCAGTTTTAAATTTTTTACTGGATTGCTTCAGGCTTCGCCTTCGCAATGGCGTTGCACAAAACTATACCATGCAGAGTATAAAATAATGGCAGAGCATGGATATTCATCACTAAACGCCTGTTTTCCTGATTATCTCCATTCCTTTTAGAATAGCTTTTTCATTCATAGGCAACAGTTTATGATGCCTTTCGGGTAATGACTTTTTCAGTCCTGCCATTACGCTTTCCAGCTTCACCATTGGAGAAGTTTTCAGCAGACCGCCCAAAATAATCATATTAAAAACTTTAGACATATTTTCAGAAGAAGCAGTATTCATGGCGTCAACTTCATATATGTCAATGTCGTTGCGCGTGGGAGGCTTCGTGATTCCGTAGCCGTCATAAATCAAAATTCCTCCACGTTTGACGCAATGTTCAAACTTCTCCAGCGAAGGCTGATTGAGGATGATAGCTATGTCGTATTCATTCAAAACAGGAGAAGATATGCGTTCATCGCTCAGGATAACGGTAACATTAGCCGTACCTCCTCTCTGTTCCGGTCCGTAGGATGGAAACCAGCTTACTTCCTTATCTTCCATCAATCCTGCATAAGCCAGGATCTTACCCATACTTAAAACGCCCTGTCCGCCGAATCCGGCTATAATTATTTCGTGTTGCATATTATTTATCTTTTAAAACGCCTAATGGATACATTGGTAACATATTTTCAACCATCCACCTGTTTGCCTGTTCGGGAGTCATTTTCCAGCCGGAAGGACAGGTAGAGACAAATTCCACGACAGAAGTACCTTTTCCTTCCATCGCATTTTCAAAAGCTTTGCGGAGCGTTTTTTTTGCTTTTTTAACAGCTACTGCCGTGTGTACCGTCTCGCGGACAACCAGACAGCTTCCCTCTAATTGCGCCAGTAAATCGGAAATTTTCAGGGGATAACCGTTCAGGGCTATATTTCGCCCGTAAGGACAGGTAGCAGTCTGCATTTCAAGTAAAGTAGTAGGCGCCATCTGACCGCCCGTCATGCCGTAAATAGCATTATTGATAAAAATAATGACTATATTTTCGCCTCGATTGCAGGCATGAATCGTTTCTGCCGTGCCGATTGCCGCCAAATCGCCGTCGCCCTGATACGTGAATACCATTTTGTCGGGATTAAGTCGTTTTGCAGCTGTAGCAACTGCGGGAGCGCGACCGTGAGCGGCTTCTATCCAATCTATATCCAGATAGTTATATGCAAAAACCGCACAGCCTACCGGAGCCACGCCAATAGTTTTTTCTTCCAGCCCCATTTCTTCTATAACTTCGGCAACTAATTTGTGAACTACTCCGTGAGAACATCCCGGACAGTAGTGCATCTGATTGTCGTTCATTAAATTTGGTTTATCGTAAACCAGATTTTCCGGTTTTATCATGTTTTCCATATCCATCATTTTCTTATTTTTTTAAGTTCTGTTAATACTTCCTGCGGAGTTGGAACAATTCCGCCTAAACGTCCGAAATGTGCAACGGGAACTTTACATTCGAGCGCCAGCCTTACATCTTCAACCATTTGTCCTGCATTGAGTTCTACGGTCAGGATTCCCTTTACTTTATCTTTATATCCACTCAACTTGACAGACGGAAAGGGCCAAAGAGTTATCGGACGAAAAAGTCCTACCTTGATGCCTTCATTTCTTGCCAGGCTGATTGCCTTTTGACTGACGCGGGCGGCAGAACCGAAAGCAACAATCAGATAATCAGCATCTTCACATTGGATTTCTTCATAAAGGACTTCATTTTCTTCTATCTTTTTATATTTTGCCTGAAAACGGATATTATTTTTTTCCATAATAGAAGAATCCAGTTCTAATGAAGTTATAATATTTGGTTTACGGGTTTTAGGCTTTCCCAGTGTAGCCCATGTCTGTTCTGCGCGTATTTCTTCCTCAGTTTTACGTGGGGAGTATTCCGGAAGAACCACCTTTTCCATCATTTGCCCGATAACGCCGTCGGTAAGAATCATTGCCGGATTGTTGTATTTAAACGACAAATCGAATCCAAGTGCAACATGATCTGCCATTTCCTGCACGGAAGCGGGAGCTAATGTAATGAGGCGATAATCGCCATGTCCTCCGCCTTTTACAGTCTGGAAATAATCTGCCTGACTGGGTTGAATGGTTCCCAGTCCTGGTCCTCCCCGCATCACGTTCACAATCAGTCCGGGAAGTTCGGCTCCTGCCATATAGGAAATACCTTCCTGCTTGAGACTTATGCCCGGACTTGACGAGGAAGTCATCACACGTTTGCCGCAAGCCGCGCCGCCATACACCATATTTATTGCGGCAACTTCGCTTTCAGCCTGCAAAACAACCATTCCTGTTGTTTCCCAAGGCTTTTCTTCCATCAACGTTTCCATTATTTCCGATTGAGGCGTGATTGGATAGCCAAAGTAACCATCTGTCCCATAGCGAATTGCTGCATGAGCTATCGCTTCATTTCCTTTCATTAATTTTACTTCTTCTGCCATAATTGTAATTTTTTTGTTTACAGTTAGTTTGCCAATTTCACTTTATAAACAGTGAGACAACCGTCGGGACACACATATCCACAGTTAGCGCAGCCGATACATTCATCGGGCTTTTGCACTTGCGCATAATGATAGCCTTTGGCATTCACTTCCCTGCTAAGAATCAATACGCTTGTAGGACAAGCGACTACACACAGATCACAACCTTTGCATCTGTCTGTGTTAACAACAACTGTTCCTTTTATTTTAGCCATAATATAATAGATTTAAATATTTGGATATAAATCATTTAGTCTTTTAAGTTCTTTTTCCAGATCTTCTTCCGGATCATCGGTATTTTTTATTCCTTCCAGCAATGTCAGTTTTGCTTTTCGCTGTTCGCCCAGATTAAGCAGATAATTGCATTTATAAAGATAAAGCGAATCCATAGAAGGCTCAATACGAATGGCTTTATCTAAAAAATGAATTGCTTCATGCCACATTTCCATGTGTGAACAAATGGTAGAAGCTACAAAGTTAATCAAATAATTGTTGGGAAAAAAATTCATGTATTCAACAGCATACTCCAAAGCTCTTTGATAATTTCCGTTATATTCGTATGAATCAATCAGTTGAATAAGATTTTCCTTGTCGTTTATACCAAGACTCTGGGCAAACTCAAACGCATCTACTGCCCTGCTAAATTCACCTGCATCCTTATATATAACGCCCAGACGATGCCATGTTGCGCTATCGAAAGGGGTCATTTTGGAAATGATTTCTCCAAGCTCTATAACTTTTTCTTTGTTTTCCATTTGCAGATAGCAATGAATTTGCAGCCAGAAAAATTCTATATCGTCGCCAAATAGTTTTAAAGCCTCTTCAATGATAGAAATAGAAGCGTCGTACAGATTCATTTCATACAGGGATTCGCCCATCACCTGATAGAGTGTTGATAAATCCTCATCTTTTCCGGCATATTTTGTTTTTAATTTTTCAAAAAGAACAAATGCGTCTTCCTCAGCTGCAAGATGAAGAAGAGCCGTCAGCCGCTGGCTATCTGACACTGAATCAAGCATATCGCTATATTTTTCCGACATAACGAGTAAATCGTTCCATCTTTCATAATCGTTTAACATAGTTATAATATCATTAATCAAATCCTCGTCGCCGGGATAAACTTTTAATGCGTAATCAATTGCATGTTGCGCTTTGGAAAATTCATCCCGCTCAAAATATATCTCAATAATATCGCCTATCTCGTCCGCGTCGTAAAATCCGGGAGAATTACCGTTTTCGATATTCTCGTTCCATTCGTAAAAGAAATCCGGATATAACTCTTCGTCGTCTTCTTCGTTTTCTTCGGAATCAAAATATAATTTATCGTCAAATACCATTTTAATTAATTTTTATTTACTATTTTACTCCAGGAATCTTTCAAAGGAACCGTTCGGTTGAAAATTAATTTTCCATTTTCCGAATCAGGATCCACATTGAAATAGCCAAGTCGCTGAAACTGAAAGTTATCCAGCGCTTTAGCATTTTCCAGTTCTTTTTCTACTCTGCAACCTGTTTTCACGATCAAAGAATCGGGATTCAATAATTCATGGAAATCCCTATCTTTTTCATCGCCAGGATTTTCAACAGTGAATAAACGATCGTATAGCCTAACTTCTGCCGGAATGCTATGCGAAACCGATACCCAGTGCAACGTGCCTTTAACTTTCCGGTTGCTTTCGGGCATACCGCTTTTTGTTGCGGGATCGTATTCGGCATATATTTCTTCAATATTGCCTTCTGTATCTTTTTTAAATCCTGTACATTTAACAATATAGGCGTTTTTAAGCCTAACTTCCTGTCCCTGCGTCATTCTGAAAAACTTTTTTGGAGCTTCTTCCATAAAGTCGTCCCTTTCGATATAAAGCTCGCGGGTGAAAGCTATTTCATGACTTCCCATGCTTTCGTCTTCCGGATTATTTATGGATTCCATCATTTCTGTCTGATTTTCAGGATAATTGGTAATTATCAGCTTCACGGGATCAATGACTGCCGAAACACGTTTGGCTTTGATATTCAAGTCTTCGCGGATAGAATATTCCAGCAAAGCCATATCAATAATTCCATCGTATTTGGTATATCCGATTTTATCTATGAATTTATGGATTGATTCGGGCGTGTAGCCTCGTCGTCGCAATCCGCAAATGGTTGGCATACGCGGATCATCCCAACCTTTTACCAAACCTTCCTGAACTAATTGCAGCAATTTGCGTTTGCTCATTATAGTGTATGTCAGGTTCAAGCGATTAAATTCAAACTGGCGCGTACGGTAATCGCCATCTTCAGGATGCAGTTTTTTTAGTTCATCAATAAAGTAGTCGTACAGTGGACGGTGTACTTCAAATTCAAGAGTACATATAGAATGGGTAACGCCTTCAAAATAATCGCTTTGCCCGTGAGCAAAGTCATACATTGGATATGCTTTCCACTTGTAACCCGTTCTGTGATGCGGGCAATGAATAGCTCGATAAATTATCGGATCGCGGAAATGCATGTTAGGAGACGCCATATCCATTTTTGCACGCAACACCATTGCACCTTCCGGCACTTCGCCATTATTCATCTTTTCAAACAAATCAAGGCTCTCTTCAACAGGACGATTCCTGTAGGGACTATCCGTTCCTGCCAGCACAGGCGTTCCTTTTTGTCGGGCAATTTCTTCCGACGACTGTTCGTCGATATAGGCTTTGCCCGATTTAATCAGCGCTACGGCAAAATCCCATAGCTGGGGAAAATAGTCGGATGCATAATAAATGTTTTGCCACCGGTATCCCAGCCACTGTATATCTTCCTTGATAGAATCTACATATTCGGTATCCTCTCTGGACGGATTTGTGTCGTCGAACCGAAGATTGCAAATACCACCGTATTTTTTAGCGATTCCAAAATCCATACATATAGCTTTCGCATGACCGATATGCAGATAACCATTAGGTTCTGGCGGGAAACGGGTCTGCAGTCTGCCGCTGTTCCTGTTTTCCGACAAATCTTTTTCTACAATTATTTCAATAAAATTGAGGCTTTTCTTATTTTCTTCCGACATATTTTTACATTATTTTCAAAGCGCAAAGTTACATAATTTTTTTCAGATTTGGATATAATTCTATCTCGACAGGTTAAAAAAAAAGGACAAGCTTTATATTTCAAAAAAAATGTTGTACCTTTACAACTTCAAAAGTATAATAAATATGAGCAATACAGATTCACATCGTCCGTTACCTATTGGCGTAGAGTTTTTTCATGATATGATAGAGCGCGGTTATTATTATATAGATAAGACTTTACTTATCAAAGATATAATAGACAATATGGCGCAGGTAACGCTTTTTACCCGCCCGCGTCGTTTCGGTAAAACATTGAACATGACAATGCTGAAAAGTTTCTTTGAAGACACGAGCATCCTTCATAAGACAAGCTATGAAAGCGAAAATACCCGCCAACTTTTTGATAATCTGAACATTGCAAGAGCAGGCGAAGAATATATGTCGGAACAGGGAAAATATCCCGTAATTTTCCTGACGCTGAAATCGGCAAAACAGCCCAGTTTTAAGTCATCATTTTCAGCTTTACGCACATTGATTGCAAGCGAATTTTCGAGGCATCATTATGTTTTTGATTCTTTGAGCAAAAAAGAGAAAGAAATGTATGATTTTTTATATTCTGAAAAAGGCTCTCCAGACGATTACAAAACATCTTTGAAGTTTTTGAGCGAATGTCTGTATAAATATCACAATAAAAAGGTTATAATTATTATTGACGAATACGACGTTCCTCTGGAAACATCATATTTTACAGGCTTTTATCAGGAAATGATTGCATTTATACGATCTCTTTTTGAAAGTGCCTTAAAAACAAATATTTATCTCCATTTTGCAGTAATGACAGGCTGTTTGAGGATTTCAAAAGAAAGTATTTTTACAGGCTTGAACAATTTGAATATTGTTTCCATTTTAGCAAAAAAATATGATGAATATTTTGGCTTCACACAAAAAGAAGTCGATGAAATGTTTAAATTTTATAAGTTGGAAGACAAACTGGAAGAGGCAAAAAGATGGTATAACGGTTATATGTTTGGAAATGCCAATGTTTACAATCCCTGGAGTATCATAAAAATTACAGACGAATGGGACACTGACAAAAAAACATTACCGATTGCATTTTGGGCGTCAACCAGCAGCAATGCCATTGTTAAAAGTCTTATAGAGAAAATGGATTCCGAACAGAACAGGCAAACTAAACGTGAAATTGAACAGTTAATAAGCGGAAATACCATACAGAAAGTCATTCACGAAGACATTACCTACGACGAAATTGACAACAGCATCGACAA
>JAIRPX010000152.1 GCA_031256775.1 Dysgonamonadaceae bacterium | reverse complement strand
GTAGTACACAAATCGGAATTTGAAAAAATGAATATTACTGATTATTGGAAAATTGTGACTTGAAATGATGCAATGTGGGTTAAGGTATCGCAGCTACGCTGCTCTGTTTATATTCCGTACATCTTTACCGTGCGCTTACGCACACGGCTACAAAGATACTGGCACTACGCGCCTTCTCGCAAAACATAGGGTTTTGCAGATGATCTGTCATTGTGTTTCTGGATTGCTTCGCTAACGCTCGCAATGACGTTGCACGAAATTAAACCGCACAAAAACTAAAAACTGATAACTAAAGACTGAAAACTTATTTTATTACGAACTTCCTGACCGTTCCTTCTAACTTGAAGATATATATAGCTTTAGGCAAATTTAGTTCAAAAGAGACGTTGGCTGATTTGATTTCGTATTTGCGCACCTTGTTACCTACTATTGTTATGATTTCGATGTAACTTCCAACAGGCGCATTTTTCACTTGAAGAATATTATTGCCGATAATAGTCATTTCAGGAATAACAGTTTCCTCACTCGCAGAAGTTTTTTCTTTTTTATCTTGCGACATTAGAAGTACCTGCGAAGAAATAATTAAAAATGATATAAATAAGAATAGAAATTTTCTCATATACTGTTATTTCCCTATTTTGCTGCAAATATAGTGTTTTTGTTTGTAAGAATAGCAAAGTTAAGCGTTTTTTCGTGTATATTTTTGTTTTTTTATTTGTTTAATTTATCTTTGCTTAAAATATCAGCATGAAAAAACGTCATTTTTTAGGAATATTGTTTTGTTTTTTTTATATGCCCTTATCGGCAAAACAATTTTATTTCAAGAAATACCAGGTAGAAACCGGTCTTTCTCATAATACTGTATCGTGCGTACTACAAGACAGTTATGGCTTTATGTGGTTTGGAACAAGCGACGGACTCAATCGTTTCGACGGGAAAAAATTCAAGATATACAGAAACGAAATGCAGGATAAATTTTCGCTTGGAAATAATTTCATACAGATTCTGTTTGAAGACGACGAAAGTAATATATGGGTAGGCACGAATAGCGGTATTTATATATATTCTCGCTCGAATGAACATTTTACGCATTTCAAAAAAGAAACGGAATATGGGGTATCCATAAGTAGCGAAGTGAAAAAAATCATTAAAACTTCAAACAGGAAGATATGGATTGCAACTTTGGGACAGGGTATTTTTATATATGACATGGAAACCGGCATTTTGAAGCAAAACAGTAAATATACTTCATTTGTCTGGGATATTTGCGAAGACAGGATGCAGAGGGTTTATTCGTCGTCGTTGCAGGAAGGCTTGATTTGTTATGACCTTAATGGGAAATACATCGAATCTTTTACTCCGTTCATCGACAGGCAAAATATGGAAAACCTGAAAATCAACTGTTTATACGCCATTGATGATAAAGTATGGTTTGGAGCAGGAACAAACAGCCTGAGCGTGCTGGATATTAAAACAAAACGTATAAGCTCTTATTACGGCAACATGAATATCGGTACAGTCAGGGCGATAATCTCCTTCTCTGAAACAGAACTGTTTATCGGTTCCGATAATGGTTTGTATCTGTTCAATATTTTCGACAAACAATTCGTAAGGATAGATAATCCGGCTGATTTGCGCAGTTTGAGCGACCATTACGTTATGTCTATTGTGAAAGATACGGAAGGCGGATTCTGGATATCTACCTATATCGGAGGCGTGAATTATTTAGCTCCTCAGACAAAAGCCATTGAGTATTATTTTCCAACTTACAGCCTGGTATCAAGTATAGGAAAAGTAATTAACCGGTTTTGCGAGGCAAAAGATGGAAATATTTGGGTTGGAGCGCAGGATGGACTGAAATTGCTTCATACAGATATGCAAAAATTAGAATCGTATCCATTTAATCAAAGAATGCAAAAATTAGATATTCGCTCCCTGCTTTTGGACGATGATAATCTGTGGGTTGGAACTTATTCGGAAGGCTTAAAAATTATTAACCTCAAAACCAATCGAATTGAAGAACATTATCATTTCAGGGAATCGACGCAAACAATTTGCAGCAACGATGTGCTTTCGCTTTTTATGGACAGTAAAAAGAATATATATGCCGGTACAAGCAGGGGATTATGTCGCTATAACCGCAGCCGGAATAATTTCGAGGCGCTAAATTTTGTTGGGTCAATGACGTCAGTGTTTGACATACTGGAAGATAGCAAAGGGTTTCTCTGGATTGCCACCGACAATTCGGGCGTTTTCCGCTACAATTCAAACACAAGCCAGTGGAAACATTATTTTCATGATGAAAATGATTCCAGTTCTATTATAAGTAATTCAATTATCTCTCTGTTTGAAGATTCCAACGATAAAATCTGGCTTGGTACGAATGGCGCCGGTTTGTGTTATTTTAATGAAAATTCCGAAACTTTCAGTGATTTCGATCCTCATAATAAAATCTTGCCTAACAAGGTAATCTATTCTATGGAAGAGGATAATGTGGGAAACTTCTGGATTTCGACCAATGCCGGTTTGCTGCGAATCAATCCGTCAAACAGTTCTAAACAGAAACTTTATACCAAAGAACATGGTTTGCAAAGTAATCAGTTCAATTTCAAGGCGTCGCTGAAATCAAGCGCCGGAAAACTGTATTTTGGTGGAATCAATGGATTTAACGCTTTTTTTCCGGACGAATTTGAAGAAAACGCATATATTCCGCCTGTATATATTGTTGATATACGCTTATATAACACGAATGACAGAGAGGCAAAAAAAATATTGAACCTTTCGGAGCAGATGTATATTGCCAAGAAGATAACATTGCCTTATGCCAATAACAGTATTGCTTTTGAGTTTGCTGCGCTGAGCTATGAGGAGCCTGACAGGAACAAATATCGCTATATCCTGGAAGGATTTGACATGGAATGGGTTAACAATGAACATTCCAATACGGCGTTTTACACAAAATTGCCGCCTGGAGAATATACGTTTAAAGTGAAAGGCTCAAACAACGATAACAGATGGAACGAACAGGGCGCTGAAATTCAGCTTGTTATCATGCCTCCATGGTACAGATCTATGCTTGCATTTGTTTTTTACATTTTATTTGTCGCCGTTATTATTTACCTGATTATCATGTATTTAATACACAGATCGAAAAAAAGATTCCGTATGCAGCTGGAAGAATATCGCATTGAAAAAGAAAAGGAAGTGTATGCTTCCAAAATCAGGTTTTTTATTAACCTCGTGCATGAAGTGCGAACTCCTCTGAGCCTTATCAAACTTCCTCTGGATAAATTAACCGAAAAATATTCAACCGATCCCAATCAGGCAAAATATCTGAACATTATTAATAAAAATGTATTATATTTATTTAACGTTGTAAATCAACTGCTTGATTTTCAGAAGATAGAAAATCAGGAAACGAAATTGAATCTTAAATGGCAAAGTTTGAACAGCCTTTTGCAGGATATTTACCGGCAATTTGTGCATGTGGCTGAAATGAATCATATCAAAGTGACTGTAAGTTTACCTGAAAATGAACCTGATGTGTTGATTGACAAAGAAAAAATAGAGAAAATCATTATCAATTTGATGAGTAATGCCCTGAAATTTACAGGGACAAAAATCGACTTGCGTCTGGAATATGAAGAAGACGGTTTCAAAATTATGGTTGCCGACGACGGTCCCGGTATTCCAAATGAGGAAAAAGAAAAAATCTTTGAGGCATTTTATCAAGTGAATGAAGAAGATAGCGGAACAGGAATAGGACTTGCATTCTCAAAACTGCTGGCAGAAAAACACAAAGGCAACATATCTTTGAGCGATAATCCTGAAGGCGGGACTACATTTGTTTTATCACTTCCGTTTGAATTTGATGAAACAGAACATGTTGCGGACGGCGAATCGAATAATGAAAAAAAAGACGCCGACGATTCAAAAGAAGATGTTTCCTTGAAATACAGCATATTGCTTGTAGAAGATAATATTGAATTACTGAATCTTATGGAAGAATCGCTTTCCCCTCATTTCACTGTTTTTAAATCGAACAACGCAGAGAAAGCGTTAAGTATTCTTTCCAGGAAAAATGTAGATATTGTGATAAGCGATATTATGATGTCGGGTATGAACGGGCTGGAATTGTGCAAAAATATCAAATCCGACCCAAGTCAATGTCATATACCGGTTATTCTTCTTACGGCAAAAGCAACGCTCGACTCAAAAATAGAAGGCATGGAATACGGTGCTGAAGCCTATATAGAAAAACCGTTTTCAATCAAATACTTACAGAAACAGATAGAAAACCTGCTTAAACTGAAAACGTCGATTCGTCAGGCGGTAGCAAACTATCCATTTTTGAATCCTTCCAATTTAACCGTTTCTGAACGCGACAGGGAATTTATAGAGAAACTTCAGGCAGAAATAGAAAAACATATCAGCGATCCTGAATTTTCGATTAATTCCGTTGCAAAAGTACTGTATATGAGCCGTTCAAGTTTTTACAGGAATTTGGGACGTATTGCAAACATGTCTCCACACGATTATCTGCGAGCGTACAGGCTGCACCGCGCTGCCGAATTATTGCTACAGGGCGAATCCGTTTTAGACATCTGCTATAAGGTTGCATTTGGGTCGACCTCATATTTTGCTAAATGTTTCAAATTGCAGTTTGGCGTTTTGCCAAAAGATTATATAGCATCAATGCAAAGCAAGAGTTAATAATTAATAATTTACTGGCGCGGCTTTCGTACATCGTCATTGCGAGCGCCAGCGAAGCAATCTATCGCTAAAAACTAAAAACTAAACTAAAAACTGAAAACTGTTTGCTGACGCGGCTTTATAAGCCGTGCCTTTATGCTTTGCGCCACGTGTCTCGTTTAAAAAACTTTTCTCGCGTTACTTGTAAAACAGCTATTCCGCAAATTTTTTAAAACCGTGCTGAACAAAAGCAGCGTAGCTGCGACATCTTTTTTAACAGCAAATTAATTCATAAACATGAAATGAATAAAAATTAAAATGTCGCAGCTACGCTGCTCTGTGTGAGGTCTTATCCTTTACCGTGCGCTATTGCAAAGCCACACCAGCCACTTTCGTGCCTTCGCACCGCGTTCATCGTGTCCCGTATCTCGTTCACCGGCAGTTACGTTCCCGCTAAATATCAGTTACATTACGGTCACGGCGCTCTTGCCTGAAATATTTTTTCATATCTTCGCACCATAAAACTTAACGGTAAAAAATACACAGGTATGAATTATAGCGTAAAAGAGAAAATAATCGGTTTATTTAACGACAGTTACCCACCTGTCATGGATGGCGTGGCGCTTACGGTGCAGAACTATGCCAAAGCGCTGCATAAAAAAAATCAGAGGGTGTGCGTGGTAACGCCGCGAGCGCCAAAATATGCGGATTCATCGGAATATCCGGTTTATCGCTACGCCTCGTTGCCCTTGCCGGTGCGCAAACCATACTGTCTGGGCATTCCATACGCAGATTTTCCATTTCAGGCAATGATAAAAAAAATACCTTTCAGCCTGCTACATGTTCATTGCCCGTTTTCATCGGCGAAAGTGGCGCTGACACTGAAAAAACAGCAAAAAGCGCCAATAATAGCTACGTTCCATTCCAAATTCAGGGCTGATTTTGAACGGATATTCAACAACCGGCAAATCACCGACTGGATGCTGAAAGAAGTGATACGATTCTTCGAATCTGCCGATGAAGTCTGGATTCCGCAGGCAGCGGTTGAGGATACTATTCGTGAATATGGCTACAGAGGAAAAGTAATTGTCATGGAAAACGGTACGGATTTTCCGATGGATAGCGACATTAATGCCTTGAAACGCCAGTCGCGCCAGGAATTGAATATCCCCAACGGACTTCCGGTATTCCTTTTCACAGGACAGCATATCTGGGAAAAAAACACAGGGTTGATTATAGATACTCTGGCTTTAATGAATAATTTACAATTTAAAATGTATTTTATTGGAACCGGCTATGCGGAAAAGGAATTGAAAGCAATGGCAAATAAATATGGATTAGATTCGAAAGTTGAGTTTTTAGGCACGATTTTCGACCGTAAAAAGCTGAAAAGCTACTATGCGGCAGCCGATTTGTTTCTTTTCCCTTCTCTTTACGACAATGCCCCACTCGTATTGAGGGAAGCGAGTTCGCAATACACTCCTTCCGTATTAGTAAGGGATTCTACCGCTTCGGAAGTGATAATAGACAACTACAACGGATTCCTGACTGAAAATTCGAGCCAGGCAATGGCAAAACGTGTTATGGAGCTGATCGGCAAACCGGAAACGCTCAAACAGGCTGGCTTAAACGCTTCCAAAACAATTGCCCGTTCATGGGACGACGTGGCGGAAGAAGTTTTAGACCGCTATTTCCATCTGATAAGGAAACATGCGGAAACACATTAAAAATCATGACGAAATGAAGTCGATCAGGATATGTCGCGTATGGTTGCCGGTTGCACTGGGAATGTTTGCCGTAGCATGGTTTTTTTTCAAAGAATTTGACGTTGCCGTTCTTACTTCATTCCACTTTTCGCCGGAAAAAATTCTCTTTCTTTTTTTAATGCTTGCAGCGCTTGTCATTATGCGCGACGGTTCGCTGATATGGCGTTTCCGGATACTTTCCGGTAATACTATTTCATGGCGAAAAGCATTTAACGTTCATATATTAAGCGAGTTTATCTCGGCTATCACGCCGTCGGCAATAGGGGGATCAAGCCTTGTTATCTATTTCCTTGTAAAAGAAGGCGTAAACGCAGGGCGCAGCACAACCATCATGCTTATTAACCTGTTTTTGGACGAACTGTTTTTTATTCTGATCTGTCCGCTGTTATTTCTGTTTATTCCTTTGGACGAACTATTTCCATCGCATAACCAGCTGATTCCTGCTATGATATATGTTTTTGCAGGTCTCTACTGTTTACTTTTGCTGTGGACGTCGCTCCTGTTCACAGGCATTTTTATTCGACCCGACTGGATAAAGAAAATCGTGCTGTGGATTTTTAGATTCCCGCTGTTAAAACGGGGACGGGAAAAAGCTGAAAAAATGACAGAAGACATGCTACATGCTTCTCAAACTATTAAGAATTACTCTTTTACTTTCCGTTTGAAACTTTTTTTAATAACGGCAGTCATCTGGTTTTCGCGTTTTTTTATCGTTAATATTATTTTTTCTGCTTTTACTCATGTCGAGAACCATTTGACTGTGTTTGCGCGTCAGGTAGTGCTGTGGATTCTGATGATTGTCATGCCCACTCCGGGTGGAAGCGGTCTGAGCGAATACACGTTCAAGGAATACTACAGCGATATATTCCTGTCGGGTAGCCTTGTTCTTTTAGTTGTGATATTGTGGCGGTTTATCAGTTTTTACATGTATCTTTTCTTTGGTATGCTGATTTTGCCCAAGTGGATGCAACGGGATAACGGCGCGAAGGTGTGAAAGCTCGAAGGCACGAGAATCGTGCGTCGTCATTGCGAAGGCAAAGCCTGAAGCAATACAATTTTCAGTTTTCAGTTTTCAGTTTTCAGTTTTCAGTTTTTAGTTTTTAGTTTTTTGCTGGATTGCTTCGCTAACGCTCGCATGACGACGCGCAAAATTAAACCGCTTAAAGTATAGTAAAAGCTTTCGCGCTTGCAATTTCTTGCAACCATAAATTAACGCAGGCGTCGCTCGGCATCCGCCAGTCGCCGCGTGGCGAAAGATTCACCGACCCTATTTTTACGCCATCGGGCATACAGCTACGTTTGAATTGCTGGCTGAAAAAACGACGGAAAAAAACTTCCATCCATTTTAAAATATCTACCTTTTCATGGGAATTTTTAAATGCTTGACAGGCTAAAAAATAAATTTTCAACGGAGAAAATCCATAACGCAAAGTATAGAAAAGAAAAAAGTCGTGCAATTCGTATGGACCAACCAAATTCTCGGTGAACTGGGTCATTTTTCCATTATCGTCTGTTGGAAGCAATTCAGGACTGACGGGAGTGCTGATAATATCCAGTAATGTTTCACGCGCTGCATCTTCCATCTGATTTTCAGCAACCCACTGCACCAAATGACGTACAAGCGTTTTGGGGATTCCGGCGTTCACCCCGTACATCGACATCTGATCGCCGTTGTAGGTAGTCCAGCCTAAAGCCAGCTCCGACATATCGCCGGTTCCAACAACCAAAGCGTCTATCTGATTGGCTAAATCCATCAAAATTTGAGTGCGCTCGCGTGCCTGAGAATTTTCGTAGGTTATATCGCAGACAGAGGGATCATGCCCAATATCTCTGAAATGCTGCTTGCAGGCGGCTGTTATGCTGATTTCCTTAACGCTTATTCCCAGCAACTGCATCAGCCGGAGAGCGTTGGAATGGGTTCGTTTTGTTGTTCCGAATCCGGGCATCGTCACTCCGCAAATTTTTTCGCGGGAAAGTCCCATTTTATCGGCAGTTTTTACGCATACAAGTAATGCCAAAGTAGAATCCAATCCTCCTGAAACGCCTAAAATCAACGATTTCATCGAAGAATGTAAAAGCCGTTTTGCCAAGCCAGCTATCTGTATTGAAAAGATTTCTTCGCAGCTTTCGCTGTAATTATCTGCCAAAGGAATAAAAGGCGTTGGACTGATAAAACGGCTTAATTCCTCAGGAGTTTCATTTTTCCAAACCGAAGATACGGTTATTTCCTTATACCCTTCAACCCCGAATTTGTCGATGAAAGAGGTGTTTTTCATGCGTTCCGCCTTTAATAATTCCAAATCAACGTCGCCAATAACCAGCTGTTCATTAAACTGAAAACGCTTGGATTCAGCCAGTAATTTGCCGTTTTCATGGATATAGGCGTTCCCTGCATAAACCACATCGGTAGTGGATTCGCCAAACCCTGCCGACGCATAAACGTAAGCCGAATGACAACGAGCCGACTGCTGAGTTATTAAGGACTTTACATACTGCCGCTTGCCAATCAGTTCGTCGCTCGCCGAAAGGTTAAAGATAAGTTGAGCGCCTGCCAGCGCATGGGAAGAACTTGGAGGAATCACCGACCAAAGGTCTTCGCATATTTCTACGGCAAACTTGTAATCGTCGAATTTGAAAAGCAATTTATTGCCAAAAGGAACGTATTCACCGGCATATTTTACATCTTCAACTACCTCGTGCAGGGGACTGGGACTAAACCAGCGTTTTTCGTAAAACTCCGAATAATTCGGCAAAAATACTTTGGGAACAATACCAAGTATATGACCGCAAAAACAGACAACGGCACAGTTATACAACTTGGAATTATACTCTACCGGAGCGCCAACTATAAAACAGACAGGTAAATGAGCCGTATCGTCCAGCAAATTGATTAAGCCCTGTTCTGCTTCCCTGACAAGCGTTTTTTGAAAAAATAAATCGCCGCACGAATATGCCGTCAAAGACAATTCCGGAAAACACAACATCTTAACGCCTTTATCAAAAGCATCGAAAATTATTTTCTTTATTTCGCCAATATTAAACATGCAATCAGCAACGCGAACTTCTGGTATTGCCGCCGCTACTTTATAAAATCCGTAGTTTTCCATCGTTCAATAAACAAATTCGTAGATTTCATCGACATAATTATCGCTTTTAACTTTAACCGACAAGATTTTCTTCTTTTCAGGATTGCCTAAAACTTTTCCCAAATTGAAAGAAAGGAATGAATGAACCGGATATCCGGGAGGATCGTTATTGGAATCGTGTTTAAAATAAATATGAACAGTATCCTTATGCAAGCCGATGGAATCGGTAAATAATCCGACGGAATGAACCTCCGACTTAAAATTAAGATAGAACTGCATATTTAAATAACGGCTTCCAAGCCATATACTTTCGAGCCGGAGGGGATCTGCCCGCAAAGAATCAATGTCCTTCCTGCCAACAAGTTTTAACTCGCCGGTGGAAAGCTCGGAAACGCTATGCACAATCACGGCGCGATCGTAGGGCGGTATTTCCATATTGGTGTATGAATACATCAATAATACCCTTTTTCCGGCTTCAGGCGACTTTTCTCCCCTGCGGTAGGCATTGGTATTAACCACAGATATATTCGCGTCTAAAAGATACGCGCTGTCGTTCAAAACAGTCGCTATTTCCTCATAGTATTCGCCCAATCCATAATCAATTTTGTCTTCTTCACAGGAAAACAAAACAGTAAGAAACAAAACAGTAAAAATAAGACATATACTTTTCATTTGTTCGCAATTTACTTTTTTACTGATAACCAATTTTTTACGGGGTAAGCATACATTTCCAGCATTTTTTCTTCAAGAAAAGGAATATCCCTGTCCGGCAAATCAATTTTATCTAATTGCTGCTGAAGATAAGCGTCGAAAGTGCGCATATCGCTGTCGGTATAGTTTTCATCGAAAGATTTACCTCCCCACAAACGATCGTACGCAATATAATTTCCAGGA
Organism: Dysgonamonadaceae bacterium; assembly: GCA_031256775.1. GTDB lineage: Bacteria > Bacteroidota > Bacteroidia > Bacteroidales > Azobacteroidaceae > Azobacteroides. The sequence continues at coordinate 28,343 of JAIRPX010000152.1, read as the reverse complement.
TAAAAGCGATAGTTTAAAAATATTTCCGCATCGATTAAATCGGCAATTTTTTTAATTAAATCGTTTCTTCCGAGATTCCTGTCAAGACCGAGCAAATCGGGATTTATTGAGCGCCCTATCTGGAAATGTACTCTGCCCTTATAGCCGAATATGCCTGTTCGCATATTGACGAGATCGTCGTCAGGCGACTTCTTAAAATCGGGATCATCGCGTTTTTGCTGAAATTCTTTTGCTTTCAAACAGTCGCACGGATCGTATTCGTAGGAAAAAGAAAGCGGGACAATGTTTAATTCTTCGAGACTCCCTATCAAGTCCTTTTCACTTCCCATCGCCAGCATTTTCAGCAGAGCCGACTGCGTGCGGTCGTTGGAATCTTTTGCCCTTCCTTCGCGCTGGGCAATCCAGACAGATTCGTTTTTTTCCGTAACCACGAAATGAATATATCGGGAAAGATGGCGCGACACTTCCAGCATTTGCTTGATGGAAACGCCCCTTTTTACAATAAAACTCTTATTTAAACGCACAACGTCCCTAATCCATGGCGACAGCAAAAGATTATCGCCGATGGCAACTTCAACGGTATCATACCCCTTATAACCAAGTGTAGAGCTGAGAAGCGCAGCGTCCAAAATAATATCTCGATGATTGGAAATGCAGGTGCATGGTTTCTTTTTATCAATATTTTCAAAACCTGAACTGCTGATGGAATCGGAAGTTTTCCCGACTAAATCATATACAAGCCCTTTCATCAACCCATGCTGAAATTCATGCTTGGTAGAAAATGAACGCATAAGTTTTTCCATTTTTTCCCAGCTTTTATCGGGAAAAAGCAATTCCAGCACGGAGCGAAATTCCGGGATTTTCAGTAAGCGATCAATAACCGGAGCGACTTCCTCGTCGTCATACGGGCGTATATCGTCAAATTCATTTTTTTTCTCCATTTTATCGTAATTTATTCAATTTCGTCCATTTTCAATAATCTCCTTCATCACATCCTGCATGTTCAATCCTGCCGCCCTGACCTGCTGCGGAATAAAACTTGTAGCCGTCATTCCGGGCGTAGTGTTCACTTCCAGCATCAGAACATCGTCGTCAGGCGCAATAATGTAGTCGATACGGATAATTCCGCGCGCATCAATCCAATCGTAGATTTTAGCCGTAAGAGACTGAATTTTCTCGGTCAAATCGGGAGAAATTCGAGCCGGAGTGATTTCTTCCACGCTATCGGGATTGTATTTAGCGTCGAAATCGAAAAACTCGTTTTTACTGATAACTTCCGTAACCGGTAAAACAGTCTTTTTACCATTTGCCTTATAACAGCCGCAGGTTACTTCCGTTCCGGCAATAAAACTCTCGATTAAAACGCTGTTTCCTTCACTGAAAGCAAGATTTACAGCCTCCGGCAACCGGTCGATTGAAACAACCTTGCTTACTCCGAAACTGGAGCCTCCGTCGTTGGGCTTTACAAATAGAGGTAAGCCCAGATACGCCGTTATTTCTTCGACATTCCAGTTTGAATTGCGCTGCAAATAAACAAATTTTGCCGTTTTCACCCCAAAATTTCTCAGATAACTATTACAAAAATATTTGTTGAACGTTAAAGCGGAAGCAAGTACTCCGCAGCCGGAATAAGGTATATTAAGCATATCGAAATATCCCTGTAAAAGTCCGTTTTCACCGGGAGTTCCATGAATGGTGATATAGGCAAAATCAAATTTTATCCTGTCTCCACCATACGTGAAACTGAAATCATTTCTGTCGATGAAAACGCTATTTTTATCTGAAATACGAACCGTCCACTCTTTTTCTGTAATAATAACAATAAAAGAGTTATAGCGTTCCCTGTCCAGAAACGATTTTATTCCCTGCGCGCTTTTCAGAGAAACTGTCTTTTCGGAGGAATAACCTCCCGCTACGATTGCAATGTTTTTTTTCATATCTGTCTCCATTTTTCAATTAATTTTGTCATATCTTCCGGCAGCGGACTTTCCAGAAATATTTCTTTCCCTGTTCGCGGATGGGTAAAGCCAAGCGTCTGCGCATGTAAAGCCTGACGGGGGCAAACCTCAAAACAGTTCCTGATGAACTGCATGTATTTTGTATGATGATTCCCCTTCAGAATTTCATTGCCTCCGTAGCGTTCATCGTTGAAAAGCACATGCCCGATATGTTTCATGTGAACGCGAATTTGATGCGTGCGACCTGTTTCAAGGCGACATTCTACGAGCGTGGCATAAGGATAGCGTTCCAAAACACGATAATGGGTAACTGCCGGTTTGCCTGAATCTCCGTCGGGAAAAACAGTCATCATAAGCTTTTCGCGCGGATGACGCCCAATATTTCCTTCAACAGTTCCTTCATTTTCCTTCACGTTTCCCCAAACCAGAGCAACATATTTTCTTTTTGTCGTTTTACTGAAAAACTGCATCCCCAAATGCGTCTTTGCATCGGGATTTTTTGCAATCAACAGTAAGCCCGAAGTATCTTTGTCGATGCGATGTACGAGTCCCAATCGCGGATCGCTGGAATCGTAATCGGGATTATCCTTAAAATACCATGCAAGGGCATTGACCAGCGTACCGCTATAGTTGCCATGTCCGGGATGTACAACCAGCCCCGCAGGTTTATTTACAACCATTACATCGGAATCTTCATACACAATGTTCAACGGAATATTTTCGGGCAGTATTTCAAGTTCGCGTCGCGGAGAATCCATCACAACCGTTATAATATCCTGAGGCTTAACTTTATAGCTGGATTTTACCGGCGTTCCGTTGGCAAGGACATATCCTGCATCGGCAGCCATCTGAATACGGTTGCGGGAAATATTTTCAATGCGATCTATCAAGAATTTATCAACACGAAGCAAACTTTGCCCCTTATCGGCAACAAAACGAAAATGCTCGAACAGCTCATCTTCCTGATCTTCAATCATATTTGAACTGTCTGATACAAAATCTGCCTCCACCAAATTTGCTTCCATAAGCGTCTAAATCAATACCATGATTCTTCTTCTGTTAAAGTAGAATCAACAGCCTCTGTTATATCAACGCCTGAGCTGACCAAAAGCGTTAAAAATGCATCAATGGCAACTTTATCGCCAGCAGAAAGAAGTTTTCCCCTGTTTTCCAAACCTACTGCCAAACCGCGAAAAGCGCCCGGCACATATCTTTCCTGTATTGTGGTAAACCCAATACTTCTGAGAAGTGATTGGGCATGACGTTGAGACATGTCTGTAATATCAGGAACAGTAAGCAATTGTGCTGAAAAGGAATTGATAGTTAAAAAAATTGTCCTCCGTTTTTTAACATGAGTTCCAACGGGAGGAGAGGTTTCAATAATTGTTCCGGGAATGGCATTTTTAACAAATACGGAATCGGCTACTGCACAATCCAATCCCCTACCCTGAAAAACAGACGCGGCATCTTCAATGCGCAAACCTTTTACATCCGGTATTTCTACTGCCTCACCATGGCAAGTATAACTTTCCAGCCACTTTAATATGCACAATATCAACGAAATAAAAATAAACCCCGCTAAAAGTAAATTAGCGATAATACTATATTTTTTAAAAAATCCAGATATATTCATAAATTCTTTTGGGGACAAAAATACAAAAAAATAAAAATATAATAAATAAAAAGGGGAATAAACCGCAATGTTTATCCCCTTTTATTCTAAAACTTCATAATCTATCCGTTATATTCGTCGGATACCGTCAATTTTTTACGTCCTTTAGCTCTGCGCGACGCCAATACCCTGCGCCCGTTAGCACTTTCCATTCTGTTACGGAAACCATGCTTGTTTTTACGCTTCCTGTTTGAAGGTTGAAATGTACGTTTCATATCTGTTTATATTTTTTGTTTTACTTATTTTTTGACAAATGGACTGCAAAGGTAGAATTTTTTTTCTTATTATCCAAAATTATTCTCTGATTTCATTGATTCAGAGAAAAAAAACAGATTTTTTTCGATTTGCAACCCGTTGAGCGGTTAAATTTTAAGCGCGAAAGCAAATAGTTTTTAGTTTTTCAGCGCTGGATTGCTTCGCTATGCTCGCAATGACGATGCACACATATCAATAACTACAACATAACGCTCCCCTAAAATATCTAACTCTGCACAGCATGGTTTTGTACATCGTCATTGCGAGCATTAGCGAAGCAATCCAGAAATAATTATTAATTTTTATCTTTTATCTTTTCCTGCGCCGGAAATTTCAGCTTGCAATTTATCAAAAAACAAATGATCATTCCTGAAAAAGCGCCGATTCCATCAAATAAAAAGTCCATCAAATCGCCCGATCGATAGGTGGTCAGATTTTCCTGCATAATCTCAATTAATCCTCCCAGCAAGGCAGGAAAAACAAGCGACCACAACACAATTCCAACGTGCGATATTTTACGCCGGAAATAGCGGGTATTATCGAAAAAAAGAGTCAGCGATAAAATCATAAACATTAAAAAATGGACAATTTTATCGGTATTTTCTACCGGAGCAGGCGGCATCGAATCGGTTTTTATAAAACAAAGAAAAAGGATAGCAACATTCAAAAAAATGCTTATAAAATACTTTTTCCCGAAAAGAACAAATGCAATAAAAAAACTTTTCATCGTTATAAATTATTTAATATATTTCTGTTTAAACTGCTGGATCCTATTCTGAAATATTCGGGACTTAACCATGCCTCCCCTAAAACTTCTTTTACAATCAGATAATATTTCAAAGCTTCTTCAGGACTACTGACGCCTCCGGCAACCTTAACGCCAATTTTTTGCCCTGTCAAACTGTAATACTCTTTAATTGCCTCACAAATTACATATACAGCCTCCGGAGTTGCGCCTGGATATATCTTACCAGTAGAAGTTTTTATGAAGTCTGCGCCTGAATAAATCGATAAAATCGCCGCTTTTTTAATATTGGATGCAGTCTTCAACAAACCTGTTTCAATAATTACTTTCAACACTGCGCCACGACATGCGTCTTTTATTTCCTCGATTTCTTCGCAAATTTCACTAATATTGTTATCCAGAAATTCGCCGCAATTGAAAACTATATCGATTTCATCGGCGCCATCAACTGTCGCCAGCGACACTTCGGCAATTTTTACTTCCGTAAAAGTTTGTGCAGAAGGAAATCCTCCAGCAACAGACACTATCCTGACGTTGCTTTGCAAAGTATCCTTCACCGTTTGAACAAAATTAGGGTAAACACAGACGCCTGCAACATTAGCAATATCAGGTCGCGTTCCATCAAAATTGTTGATTTCATCGACTAATTTTGATATACTCTCTTTTGAATCTTCCGTTTTCAACGAGGTTAAATCAATGCAGGAATGAATAAATTTCAACACTTCCGGAATGTTATTTTCATCAATTTTCCCGATGATTTCGGATGTTTTTTTACTGACAATAGCGTCTTGCAAATTTAAATTGTATTTGCCCAGTACTTCATCATATCTGTTCATGTATTTAATTTTTTATTGTTTATATGTCTGTTTTTGTCTCTTGTTGTTTTCTTTTGTATATTTGCTTCCAGCGCCGCCGTTAAGTCTATTCCTGTCTGGTTTGCCAGACAAAGAAGTACCCATAAAATATCAGCCATTTCATCGGCAAGATTTTTTGTCAAATCACTTTCCTTGAAAGACTGATCGCCATAAGTTCTCGCAATTATTCGAGCCAGTTCTCCTACTTCTTCCGTAAGAATCGCCAAATTTGTTAATTCGCTGAAATAACGAACCCCATAAGTCTTAATCCAATCGTCAACCTTTTGCTGCGCTTCCTGAATTGTCATCTTAATATCTTATTAATCAATTATTTATTCCTTATTTTTAGAATCAATGATAATAGTTACCGGTCCGTCATTGATTAGTTCTACCTGCATATCCGCCCCAAACTCGCCGGTTTGAATTTCTTTTTGGAGAGCAAAACTCATATCCTCACAAAACCGGTTATACACAGGGATGGCAAAATCGGGTTTCGCTGCCCTGATATATGAGGGACGGTTTCCCTTTTTTGTTGATGCGTGCAAAGTAAACTGACTCACACACAACAATTCACCGCCAATGTCCACTATGGAACGGTTCATAACTCCATCTTCATCGTTAAAAATACGAAGATTTGTGATTTTTTTCACTAAAAAATCAATATCTTCCTGATTATCAGCGTTTTCTATTCCAAGTAATACTAATAATCCCTGTTTTATCGACGATTTCAAACAACTGTTTATATAAACAGAAGCTTTCGATACTCTTTGAACAACAACTCGCATAATATATATACTAAATATTAAAAATATGGCAAGTCATGAATTGTCAGTCGCTGTTACAGGCTGTTCATAATTCTCCATATTTAAATTTTTGAATAATAATTCAGCTTTACGTTTCCCGATTAAATCGACAATTTCTTCTTTATTTGCCTCTTTTATCCGTTTCAGGCTTTTATATTTTTTCAATAATGTTTCTTTGATAACTGGTCCAATACCTTTTATTGCATCCAGTTCGGATTCAATTTGTTTTTTGCTACGCTTGTTCCTGTGAAAAGTTATTCCAAAACGATGCGCTTCATCGCGCAAACGCTGAATTAATTTCAGGCTTTCCGAATTTTTATCTAAATAAAGAGGAATAGGATCTGAGGGAAGATATATTTCTTCCAGGCGCTTGGCAATTCCAATAATCGCTATCTGTCCATACAATCCCAAATCGTTCAAAGCATCAGTGGCAGCATGTAACTGTCCTTTCCCTCCATCAATCACAATTAATTGCGGAAATTTTTCCTCTTCTTCCATCAAACGACGGTAACGCCTGAAAACAGTTTCATACATTGAAGAAAAATCATCAGGTCCCGTAACAGTTTTGATATTATAATGACGGTAATCCTTTTTCGATGGACGCGCCTTTTTAAACACAACGCAAGCTGAAACAGGCGAAGTTCCCTGAATGTTGGAATTGTCGAAACATTCGATCCATACAGGCAGTTCTTTCAGATGCAAATCATTCTGCATGGTTTTCAAAACATGTACATAACGCTGTTCCGGACTTAATTTTTCTGCCTGTTTTAACTGATCTATCTTGTATTGCTGTACATTTTTTTCCGATAATTCCAGCAATTTCTTTTTATCTCCTATCTTTGGAACAATAAATTCAATACCCTGCATTGTAATATCGGGATAAAAAGGAACTATAATCTGCGGTGAACGGCTTTTAAAACGGGCGCGCAATTCAACAATGCCCATTGCAAGAATAGTTTCGCGCGATTCATCCAGACATTTTTTATATTCGATAGTATAACCGTGTATAATAGATCCTTTGTATATATGCAAATAATTGACATAAGCCGACTGATTATTATCTTCAAAAGAAAAAACGTCAATATTGTTGAGGGTGGGACTGACAATTATTGATTTGGATGAATAATTTTTCACCATATTATAGCGTTCCTTGATAATTTCAGCTTCTTCAAAAAGGAGATTTTTTGAAAAATCAATCATTTGCTTGTATAAATATTTACAGACCTCGTAATGATTACCTTTAACGATTTCTTCAATAATTGCAATATTCCTGTTATAATCTGTTTCAGTTTGAAGTCCGGCGCATGGACCAAGACATTTTTTTATGTGATACTGCAAACAGACCTTAAACTTACCCTTATCTATATTTTCTTTAGTCAAATTATACTTGCAAATCCTAACAGGATAAAGATTTGTTAGAAGAGCAAGTAAATATTTTACATTTACCACATTAGGAAAAGGACCGTAATAGTGCGATTGATCGTCTATTTTTTTTCGCGTGAGAAAAATACGCGGAAAAGGCTCGTTTTTAATTACAATCCAGGGGTATGTCTTGTCGTCTTTCAACAGAATATTATAACGTGGCTTATGTTCCTTTATCAAACTGTTCTCCAAAAGAAAAGCTTCCTCTTCCGATTTCACCACCAGATAACGGATATTTCTTATTTTTCTGACCATTATCCGCGTTTTGGGATTATTATCCTGATTTTTATTGAAATATGAAGAAACACGTTTCTTTAAATTTTTCGCTTTCCCTACATAAATAATTACTCCGGATTCATCTGAAAACATGTAGCATCCGGGATCGTCAGGCATCGACGAAATGATTAGCGAAAAATTTTTATTCTTGTCAGAAGTCATATTTTATTATGGAATCAACTTGAATGTTCATTTCTTCAAAGAGATTTCTTCCATTTAAACCGGTCAATTCAATCAAAAAATTCACATAAATCTTTTTAGGATTAAATTTCTGAATCAGATGCACTGCTGCTTTCATTGTTCCTCCCGTCGCCAGCAAATCATCATGCAACAACACAACATCATTTTCATTTATCGCGTCCTGATGAATTTGAATAACATCAGTCCCATATTCTTTCATGTAAGTCTCTTCAAAAACAGCGGCAGGCAATTTGCCTTTTTTACGAACAGGAACAAATCCGGCAAACAAACGCTCAGCTAATAGCGGTCCAAGAATAAATCCACGCGATTCTATTCCCACTACTTTAGTTATACCTTTGTTTCGATATATTTCACTTATTCCATCTGAAAGTTCTCTTAAAATTTCAGGATACTTAAAGAGCGTTGTTACGTCTTTAAATTGAATCCCCTGTATTGGAAAATCAGGGACGTTACGGACATTTTTTTTTAGCTTCTCAATATTCATATTTTGTTGTATTTTTTTTGTTCCACGTGGAACAACAAGGCAGCTATCTTCCTAATAATACGAGCAATACGTTAATATCACTTGGAGATATTCCCGGTATTCTGCTCGCCTGCGCAATTGTTTCCGGATTAATTTTCGTTAGTTTTTGCTTCGCTTCGGTAGATAAAGACTGAATAGTATTATAATCAAATTTATCAATAATTCGTATATTTTCTAAACGATTTATCTTTTCTGCAATTATTCTCTCTCTCTCAATATATCCTTCATATTTAATTAAAATTTCTGAGGCTTCAATTATTTCCTCCCTCCTGTCATGAGGAATCATTTCTATCTGCTCCTTAAAAGCAGGAACAAATGATGCTATACTCTTAATATCCAATTGCGGTCGAAGTATTAAATCTATCAACTTTACATTGTGACGCAAAGGCGCTGTTCCAAAAGATTCCAAAGCTGCATTAACCAAATTTGCCTGCACCGAATAAGAACGGACAAAAGAAATAATTCTATCAGTTTCATTCTTTTTTCCCATCAATAAATTATATCGATACGAATTTGCTAATCCTAAATTATATGATTTATCAGTTAATCGCATATCAGCATTGTCCTGGCGCAGAAGGATTCGATATTCAGCGCGGGAAGTAAACATACGGTAGGGTTCGTCCACGCCTTTTGTTACCAAATCGTCAATGAGAACGCCAATATATGCTTCGTTCCTACGCAAGGTAAATGGAGCGCCACCATGAACTTTTATATGCGCATTAATCCCTGCAATCAATCCCTGAGAAGCAGCTTCTTCGTAACCGGTTGTTCCATTAATTTGACCGGCAAAAAATAAATTATTTATCAGTTTTGTTTCAAGAGTTGAATTTAACTGTGTTGGAGGAAAAAAATCATATTCAATGGCATAACCAGGACGATATATATGTATATTCCTGAAAGCTGGAATTTTAGATAAGGCTTCCAATTGAATATGAAATGGAAGAGAAGAGGAAAATCCATTCAAATAATATTCCTGAGTGTTTTCGCCTTCCGGCTCCAAAAACAGCTGATGCCGCGACTTATCGGCAAATGTAACTATCTTTGTTTCAATGCTGGGACAGTATCTTGGACCTATACTTTTGATTTGTCCGTTATATAATGGAGAACTGTCTAAATTCCTGTGTAAAACCTCATGCACTTCGGGATTGGTATAAAGCGTCCAGCAACTCAGACGTTTAAGTGGAGAAGCTGAAAAATCCAAATAAGAAAACCTGTGAAAATCATACTCCCCTTTTTGCTCTTCCATTAAGGAGAAATCAACGCTTCGCCCATCAATTCGCACAGGCGTCCCTGTTTTCATACGCCCTGTTTCAAAACCGATTTCCATAAGCTGCTCCGTAATTCCAAAAGAAGCAGGTTCGGAAATGCGTCCTCCCGAAAATTGAGTTTTTCCAATATGCAGTAAACCGTTAAGAAAAGTGCCGACAGTTAAAATAACTGCTTTTGCCCGAAATTCGACGCCCAAAGCCGTTTTCACTCCAACAATATCCTTATTATTGATAATCAGCTGAATAACGCTATCCTGCCAGACAAACAGATTAGGCGTAGCGTCAATTGTTTCTTTCCATTTATCAATGAATTTCATGCGATCGCTCTGGGCGCGCGGACTCCACACAGCAGGACCTTTCGATTGGTTCAACATTCTAAAATGTATGGAAGTTTGGTCGGTGATAATTCCCATCTGACCTCCCAAAGCATCAATCTCACGAACAATCTGCCCCTTAGCAACTCCTCCTACGGCAGGATTACAGCTCATCTGGGCAATTTTGTTCATATCCATAGTAATAAGCAGAGTTTTTGAACCCAAATTAGCCGAAGCAGTTGCAGCTTCACAACCGGCATGTCCGGCGCCAACAACAATTATATCATATTCAAATTTCATATTTCCTGTTAAGAAGATTCAAAGCTTCATTTTCTTTCTCACGCATTTGCACTTCATCTTCCGGAGTTTTATCCTTAAAACCACAAAGATGCAATATGCCATGTATTATTACGCGATTTAATTCCTCGTCATATACAGTTCCAAACTTCTCTGAGTTGGATTTAACGGTATCTACAGAAATGAACAAATCGCCCGAAATTACATCATTTTCGGTATAATCAAATGTAATTATGTCAGTATAATAATCGTGATTTAAATATTGCCGGTTAATTTTTAAAATTTCATCATCCGAACAGAAAATACAACTGACACTTCCTATCCGCTTTCTATGAATATTAACCACCTTTTTTATCCAAGTTGTTGTTTCTTTCCTGCTTATTTTTGGAAAAGAAACATTTGCCGTTTCATAAAATATCGCCATGAAATATGAATTACAAAGACAAAGATACAAAAAATTTTACAAAATGCCCTCAGACAGCTTAATTTTTCACTATAAAAAATAATCATTTCAATACGTATAATTGTGTATCATACCGAATCATGTATGAATTTTTATAAATTTCATCCAAAAAATAAATAACAGACAAAAATGGCTGAAATAACGCCTGCTAAATCTGCTAAAAGAGAAGCGCTAACCGTATATCGGGTGTTCTTGATATTGACTGCTCCGTAATAAACAGCCACCAGATAGAAAGTAGTGTCGGTAGAACCTTGAAAAATTGAAGCTAACAGCCCTGCAAATGAATCGGCTCCGTATGTTTGCATGGTATCCAGCATCATTCCGCGCGCTCCACTCCCACTCAATGGTTTCATAATTGCAGTAGGCAAGGCAGTTACCCAGTCGGATGGTAATCCCAAGAAAGAAACTGCACCGGTTATAGCATCGGTTAAAAAAGTCATTGCGCCAGATGCCCTAAAAAATGCAATGGCAACCAGCATGGCAACCAAGTAGGGAATAATCATCACAGCTGTTTTAAATCCTTCTTTAGCGCCTTCAATAAAAGCATCGTAAACATTCACTTTCTTTTTAATTCCTGCTATAATAAATGCTATGATAATACAGAATAGCAAACAGTTAGCAACAAGAGAAGAATAAACTGCAACTTTTTCCTGAGGAAAAGATTTAACGAGCGATACTATTCCAATGATTAGAGTAACGATTCCTCCGAAAAACCGGATTAATACTCTATCTAATAAATTTATTTTCTGTTTTATAGAAACAAATAAAATACCTGCTATTGTGGCAATTGTTGTGGCAAGCATTAGAGGAATAAAAATATTGGATGGATTCACAGATCCCATTTGCGCCCGATACACCATAATCGTAATTGGAATCAGCGTCAGACCGGAAGCGTTAAGCACTAAAAACATAATCATCGAATTGGAAGCAGTATCCTTTTTTCCATTAAGCTCCTGCAATTCTTTCATAGCTTTTAATCCCAACGGTGTTGCAGCATTGTCGAGATTAAGCATATTAGCGGCAATATTCATGAAAATAGACCCTGAAGCCGGATGTCCTTTGGGTATATCAGGAAATAAACGACTGAAAACAGGCGAAGCTATCCTGGCAATAAAATTAACTACTCCAGCCTTCTCCCCTATCTTCATAAAACCTAACCAAAGAGATAAAATTCCTGTTAAGCCAATGGAAATATCAAAAGCTGTCCTGGCAGAAGAAAATGAACTGTTCATCATTTCAGTGAAAATATTTACATCGCCCGTAAAAATAAGCTTATATAACCCAACAAAAAAGGCAATTAAAAAGAACGCTACCCAAATATAATTTAAAGCCATAAAAAATAAATTATTTGAATACAAAAATAATACAATTAAACAAGAATAACAAAAAAATGTGTTCCACGTGGAACTTTTTAAAGTTTTTCGCTCCCCCACCCTACCCTGCCCTCTTAATGAACGGGACACAATGAACGAGAAACATAACGCAAAGATATTAATTTGCTCGTTAGAACATCCATATAAATAGAAAATAACAACCACACATTTGCAAAAACATCGTTAATAGGTTTTACATTATTAATAGGTATTTGTCGTTTATTGGATATGAAACGCCTTATTGGATATTGTAAACCAGCACAAGTAAATAGTTTTTAGTTTAAAAATCTGGATTGCTTCACTAACGCTCGTAATAACCTAAAACGAATGTCGCGCCAGCCAATTTATAATTCATAATATAAAAAATCATTTTGTAAATCAATTTTATTTGTTTTACCTTTGTATTGTTGTTATAAATAATAAATATGTTTCAATTAGAATTATGAATGCTGATTTTATTTTACAGGAATTGTTATCAGTGGCAAATCCTGAAAAAGCGAAGTTTTTACAGGGATTTTTTAAAACTGGAAAAGGACAGTATGCCGAAGGAGATATTATGCTGGGTATTAACGTTCCTGTTATACGCGATATTGTTAAACAAAACTCAAAATTGCCACTTGATGAAATTCAAAAGCTAATTGATTCGGAATACCATGAAGCACGTCTGTCAGGATTTTTACTCTTAAGCAATCAGTTCAAAAAATCGAAGGAAGAAAGAGAACGCAGAAAAATTTATGATTTCTACCTTAAAAATGCACGAAAAGCCAATAATTGGGATTTAGTAGATGTTACATGCCGCGACGTTGTGGGACTGTATCTGCTTAATCACGAAGAAGAAAGAGAAACGCTTTATCAATTAGCTGAAAGCGATAACCTGTGGGAACAACGCATCGCAATTATTTCAACATGGACTTTTATCAAATATAACCAGTTTTACGATACTTTGTCGCTGTCTGAAAAACTTTTAAATCATAAACACGATTTAATACATAAAGCTGTAGGCTGGATGCTGCGCGAAGTTGGTAAAAAAGATAAAAATATCCTGATTGATTTTCTTGAAGAAAACCACGCAAAAATGCCGCGTACAAGTCTGCGCTATGCTATCGAACATTTCACGGAAGAAGAACGGGCATATTTTATGAAAAAAGGAAACCTATAAGGTTTCCTTGATGATTTCTCCAACAGTAGGGTGAGGGAAGATAACTGATTTTAATTCATCCACTTTCATTTCCATATCAATAGCAATGCCTGCAATCACAATAATTTCGGAAGACGGATTGCCAAGTAGATGAACGCCAAGTAGAGTGCCGTCATCGCTCTCAATTATTTTACAAACACCATTACCCATCTCATTCTCGGCAACAAAACGCCCAGAATATGACATTGGTAATTTTTTAACCTTGTAAGTAATGCCTTCTTTTTGTAAAGCATCTTCCGTTTTTCCAACACAGGCAATTTCAGGATTTGTATAAACTACGCCAGGAACAGCTTTGTAAGACATTGGACGATTTTTTCCAAGTATGTGTTCTATAGCAACCTCAGCTTCACGTATAGCTGTATGAGCCAGCAATGAAAATCCTGTTATATCGCCGCAGGCATACACATTCGGATTGGAAGTCTGCATAAATTCATTAACTTTTAATCCTGATAACACAGGTTTACGCCCTGCACCTAACAAAATTCGTGAAATAGTAAGAAACTGCTTTTCACCGTCTTTTTCAATCTCAACCTTGTTGCCGTCAACTGCTATAACTTTGGTATTTAAATGAAAATCAATCCCTTTTTTAGCAAGCTCATTCCGTAAAAGTCCCGAAAGTTCTTTATCCATGCCTCCAAGTATTTCATCCAGCATCTCAACAACAATAACTTTCGTTCCCAAAACATTAAAAAAGGAAGCAAATTCAATTCCAATAACGCCACCGCCAATTATCAGGAGCGTTTCAGGAATTTCTTTATTCTCCAAAGCCTCGCGGCTCGTCCAAAAATCAGTTTCTTTCAAACCAGGAATAGGAGGAATAATAGTCTCAGAACCGCTGCAAAGAATAAGTTTTTTTGCCTGCCATAGCTGCTCGTTGCATTTTATGGTAATATTGCCGTCAGTAGAATTGTCAGTTACAACGGCTTCTCCTACCACAACGTCAACATTTGCTTCAGCCATTTTAGATTTAACTCCCGCAACTAATTTGCGAACAATCTTATTCTTGCGTGAAATAATTTTTGGTAAATCGAATGTTACGTTCTCGCATGAAATCCCATATTTTGCAGATTCTTTTGCCGTATAATACGTTTTTGCAGAATAGAGCAAAGTTTTTGTCGGGATACATCCTTCGTTCAAACATACTCCGCCTAAAGAGTTCTTTTCAAATAATACTGTTTTTAAACCGTTCTTTCCGGCTAATTCGGCGGCTGTATATCCAGCAGGACCACCGCCTATAATGGCTACATCGTAAATCATTTTGTTTTATTGCTTTTATTATATGGACGCAAAGATAGTTCTTTATACGTTAATAACCTAATTTTTATATACATAATTTTATTCTTGCCATAAGCTACTTTTTTGTAATAATTATGAATTATACTCTACACAGCATGGTTTTGTGCATCGTCATTTTGAAAGCAAAGCCTGAAGCAATCCAGTAATACGATAAACGAGACACGGGACACGATGAACGTGTTAGAACGAAAACTGCGCCAGCTAATTCATAATTTATAATTCATAATTTATAATTATTACTGGATTGCTTCGTTAACGCTTGCAATGACGACACGAGATTTCGCACTTTCATCGTTTTTATTTATTTATTGAAAAATTTCACGTATCTTTGTAGTCTGTTATTCAATAAAATATTATGATACATAAATTTGATTTCCTTGTTATTGGTTCCGGAATTGCCGGAATGAGTTTTGCACTTAAAGTAGCGGAAAAAGGTAGCGTGGCGCTACTTGCAAAAACAACTCTGGAAGAAGCAAATACTTTCTATGCTCAGGGCGGAATTGCCTCTGTAACACTTCCATGGGATGATTTCAACAAACATATTCAAGATACGCTGGTTGCAGGCGACGGCATTTGCGACAAAAATGTTGTGGAAAAAGTTGTACGCGAAGCCCCACAACAAATTAAAGAACTGATTAACTGGGGAGTGGATTTCGATAAAGATCCTAAGGGAGATTTCGATCTGCACAAGGAAGGAGGACATTCCGAATTTAGAATCCTGCATCATAAGGATAAAACAGGACAGGAAATTCAGGAAAGCCTGATAGCCGCACTGAAAAGTCACCCGAATATCAAGGTTTTCGACCACCATTTTGCAATTGAAATCCTTACGCAACATCATCTTGGACAAAAAGTTACGAAAGATATGCCAGATATAGAATGTTATGGAGCATACGTCCTTAATGAAAACACTAACGAAATATATACTTTCCTTTCCAAAATAACAATGATTTGCACCGGAGGAATAGGAAATATTTACCAGACTACAACAAACCCGCTTGTGGCAACAGGCGACGGCATTGCAATGGTTTATCGCGCAAAAGGATTAGTGAAAGATATGGAATTTGTACAGTTTCATCCTACTGCGCTGTACAACCCTATGGAACGCCCCTCATTCCTGATTACCGAAGCTCTGCGCGGTTATGGCGGTATACTGCGAACCCGCGATGGTCAGGAATTTATGCAAAAATATGACGCGCGCGGTTCTTTAGCTCCACGTGATATTGTGGCGCGAGCTATTGACAGCGAAATGAAAAGCAGTGGAAGCGATTTTGTATATCTCGATATTACTGGAAAAAATCCCGAAGAAACAAAAAAAGAATATCCCACAATTTACGAAAAATGCCTTAGCGAAGGTATTGATATTACCAAAGATTATATTCCGGTAGCTCCGGCAGCTCATTATCTTTGCGGAGGTATAGTTGTGGACATGAATGCACGAACAACTATCAACAGGCTTTATGCCGCAGGAGAATGTTCACGCACCGGACTGCATGGAGCTAACCGTTTAGCTTCCAATTCGTTAATAGAAGCTATTATATACGCCGACGCAGCAGCCAAACATTCAATCGCACATCTCAAAAGTTACTCGTTCAGGGAAGATATTCCCGAATGGAACGATAAAGGAACATCCTTGACCGAAGAAATGGTGCTGATAACGCAAAGCGCAAAGGAAGTAGGCTCAATAATGAGCAACTACGTCGGTATTGTCCGCTCAAACCTGAGGCTGGAACGGGCGCTGGAACGACTGGAAATTATATACCGTGAAACAGAGAACCTGTTTATTCGATCGGTCGTTTCACGCGATATTTGCGAACTCCGAAATATCGTTAACGTCGGATATTTGGTGATTAAACAGGCTATGGAACGAAAAGAAAGTCGCGGACTGCACTATACAATCGACTATCCAAGAAAAAATCCAGTAGCTTAATAATTATGTTTCATCTGTTCAAAATATGCCTGCGGATGCAGACATGATGGACAGGTATCTGGCGCTGAAGTTCCCTTGTGAACATATCCACAGTTACGGCACTGCCACTCAGTCTCTTCCGATTTTTTAAATACACTGTCGTTTTCAATATTCGACAGTAACTTGCGATAACGCAATTCGTGCTGCGTTTCAACTTTTGCAATCATTTTAAAAGCAACTGCTATTTCCTTAAATCCTTCTTCAGCAGCTATTTTAGCAAATTCAGGATATAAATATTCCCACTCTTCATTTTCTCCTTCAGCAGCAGACAGCAGATTTTGAGCCGTTGTGCCGATAATTCCTGCCGGATAGGATGCTGTTATTTCAACTTTTCCACCTTCTAAAAACTTGAAAAAACGCTTGGCATGTTCTTTTTCCTGCTCTGCCGTTTCCAGAAAAATTGCAGCAATCTGTTCATATCCTTCTTTTTTAGCCACGCTCGCGAAAAACGTATAGCGATTCCTTGCCTGACTTTCACCGGCAAACGCATTTAACAAATTTTGCTCTGTCCGAGTCCCTTTAATACTTTTTTTTTCCATAATTGTTTTTATAAATAAAAACTTCTAAATAATTTGTCAATAAATGAACAAAGTTATAATAAAAAATTGTATTAAACGACAAGCATTTTATTTATTTAAAATGAGTTATGAATTTTTACACTTGCAATAACTATAAGTTATGAATTATGAATTATGAATTATGAATTATGAATTGGCTGGCGCAGCTTTCGTGCTATACACGTTCATTTTGTCGGATCATCTGCAAAACCCTGTGTTTTGCGAGAAGGCGCGTAGCGCCAGTATCTTTGTAGCCGTGTGCGTAAACGCACGGTAAAGGATGTACTGAATATAAACAGAGCAGCGTAGCTGCGATACATTAATTTTTATTCATTTCATGTTTATGAATTAATTTGCTGTTAAAAAAAATGTCGCAGCTACGCTGCTCAGGGAAAGGTCTGTGTTTTCCAACCGTGCGCTTACGCACACGGCTACAAAGATGTTGCAGCTACGCTGCTTTCTCGCAAGACACAGGGGTTTGCGGGTGAGCCGTTTAATTTTGTGCATCGTCATTGCGAGCGTTAGCGAAGCAATCCAGATTAGTTATCAGTTTTTAGTTATCAGTTTTTAGTACTGGATTGCTTCAGGCTTTGCCTTCGCAATGACGATGTACAAAACCATACCGTGTAGAGTATAATTCATAATTCATAATTTATAATTATTACTGGATTGCTTCGCTAACGCTCGCAATGACGACACTCATTGTTTTGTTTTCGACATTTCCAGCATCTTTCTAACCGGTAGCACAGCTTTCCTGATTATATCTTCATCCACAAAAATCTCCGGCATCTCATATTTTAAACAATTATATAGTTTTTCCATCGTATTAAGTTTCATAAAACTACATTCATTACAGGCGCAAGTACTGTCGTTTGGAGGAGCCGGAATGAAAACTTTATCGGGATTTTTTTCTTTCATCTCATGCAGGATACCCGATTCTGTGGCAACGATAAATTCTTTTGCCGCAGATTTTGTTGCGTATTCCAGCAGAGCTTGAGTAGAGCCTACAAAATTGGAAATCGTTAATATGGCGCTTTTACATTCGGGATGCGCTAAAATCAGAGCTTCAGGATATACCGACTTCAATTCAAGTATTTTTTCCAGCGAAAAACGCTCATGAACATGACACGCGCCATCCCACAAAACCATGTTTCTTCCTGTAACGCTGTTGATATAATTTCCAAGATTCCTGTCGGGAGCAAAAATAATTTTTGCATCAGGAGGAAAACTTTCAACAATCCGGCGGGCATTGGTAGATGTAACCACCACATCGGTTAAAGTTTTCACGGCAGCGCTCGTATTAACATACGAAATCACCGTATGATCAAGATGCTGTTCTATAAACTCCTTAAATCTGTCAGCCGGACAACTGTCAGCCAGCGAGCATCCCGCATTTAAGTCAGGAACAAACACGCGCTTCTGTGGAGACAGTATTTTTGCAGTTTCTGCCATAAAACCTACGCCGCACAAAACAATAATATCGGCGTCTGTTCCTGCCGCCCACTGCGCCAAAGCTAAACTGTCGCCAATAAAATCGGCAATATCCTGGATTTCGCCTGTCTGATAGTAGTGAGCAAGAATAATGGCATTCTTAGCCTTCTTTAATTCTTTAATTGAGCTGATTAAATCAATATCACGTGGAATTGGAATATCTAAAAATCCAGCAGGTTTCAAATCGTTTTTATCCATAATTCAATATAATATTTTTTTAAATTTAAAATAAGAAATAAGTATGATGATGATACCCCGTTGATAAGTGTGATAATTTTTTACCAAATCTCTTGCTTTTTACGTTATTAAACTTAGAATCTATTTTATCCATTGTTATCAACAGTCTTTTTTAACAGTAATATTTTAATAATAAATCATTTATATTAGAAGTCAATATTTTGTTGACAAAATGCAAAGTTAAAAACTTTATTTTGATTTTGCACTGGAAAACGGTTAAAAACTGCTTTTATAATTAAGACGTAAGTTTTACTGTCATTATTATGTTATTTGTTTTAAATGAATAAGCAACGACTGTTTATTACGAGCATAATTTTTTTATTAAAAATAATAGACGAGTTATCAACTACTTTTCAATTCTTTGTCAAGAACTTTTTTAACCGATCCCATGCTGATAAGTTTTTCTTTAGCTTCATCTTCCTGAATATTAAGTTCTTCCATTATCATACGAACTCCGCGTCCGATTAGTTTGGCATTGGTTAACTGCATGTTTACCATTTTGTTGCCTTTAACTTTTCCGAGCTTGATCATTAAAGCAGTAGAAATCATGTTTAATATCAGTTTTTGTGCTGTTCCGGCTTTCATTCTGGTGCTTCCCGTGAGAAATTCAGCTCCTGTAAGAACCTGGACAGGATATTCCACTTCCATACTTAAAGGAGAAAGGTTGTTACATGTGATGCATCCGGTAAGGCATCCGAAAGATTTTGCCCGTTTTACTCCTCCTGTAACGTAAGGTGTTGTTCCTGAGGCTGCAATGCCAATAACAGAATCGTTTGAACAGATATTTTGTTTCAGCAATTCTTTCCATGCTAATTCAGTGTTGTCTTCAGCTCCTTCAACAGCTTTGCGCAGGGCAGAGTCGCCGCCTGCAATCAAACCTGTCACTAATTCGGCTTCTACTCCAAAGGTGGGAGGCAGTTCGGAAGCATCCAAAACGCCTAACCGACCGCTTGTTCCGGCTCCAATGTAGAACAGTCTTCCTCCTGTTTTCATCCGTTGATAAATAGCTTCCACTAATTTTTCTATCTGTGGAATTGCCTTTTCAACTGCAAAAGGAACTGTTTTATCTTCTTTATTAATGTTTGTAAGTATTTCATTAACAGACATTTCATCAAGATGATCGTAATATGAGGGCGATTCTGTTAAATTAATCATAGCAAATATTTTTTTCTGTAATATTCAATTAATTCAGGCAAAGGTTCTTTTGTTATTTTTCCCTGATGCAGATTATATTTTTTGAGTACATTTTGCAGATTTTCCTTGAAATTGAATGCAATATTTCCGGTGAAATGAACAGGTACGGAATATGCTTTTTCATATTGAAGTACGTTTCGGCTGATAAATTCGTCGAAACAGCTTTCTACAAGTTCCCGTATTTCTGGATTGTTGATATGTTTAAGCATAAACGGCGCAAATTTTGCCATAAAACGGTTGGGAAATGCCTTACAATAAACGCTGTTAATTATTTCTTCCATATTCAGTTGATACGTATTTTTAAAATCCTGAATGATAGGGTAGGGGAGGAGTGACTTTAAAATGCCGCTTAAAAATTTTTTTCCGAGATGCGATCCGCTACCTTCGTCGCCTAAAACGTAACCCAGGGACGGAATATTTTTTACAATATTTTTTCTATCGTAATAGCATGAGTTTGAACCTGTTCCCAATATGCAGGCAATTCCTTCTCCGTCTTTACACAATGAGTGGGCGGCTGCCAGCAGATCGGATTCTACTTCAACAGCATCTGTTTTAAAATATTCCATTAAAGCAACTGCAACGGTGGATGCTTTTTCAGGCGTACATCCTGCGCCGTAGAAATGAACAAAATCAATTGAATGATCAATTGTCAGCTCGTTTTTCAGAAGGTCAGTTATTTCTTTTGAAGTTGAAAAATAAGGATTTATCCCACCAGTACGGAAAAATTTTGTCCCGTTTGAATCAACGAGCGCCCAGACAGTTTTTGTAGAGCCGCTGTCGGCTAATAAAATCATATATAAATGCTTGTAAACAAATCTGTTTGCTGTTGCAATCTCAATTCTGTTACTTTCACTGCCTGAACAGATTGGTCTATTCCAATCCATCTGCGATTCAGCTTGTCGGCAACTGCAAGGGTTGTTCCTCCGCCTACAAACGGATCAAGAACAAGGTCGCCTTCGTTGCTGGCGCATTTAACAATACGTTCAAGCAATGTATAAGGCTTTTGAGTGGGGTAGCCGATTCTTTCAGGGTCGTTTGCGTTGAGAATATTTATTAACCACCAGTCTTCGGGAATTTTTCCTAATGGATTTGGCTTATATACCTTGTCTGTTCCTTTGTGTTTACCCCACATGGCGTCGTCTTTTCTTCCAATTCCTTCTGCCTGATATGGTATTCTTATTTCGTCTGCATTAAAAGTATAATTATCACTTTTTGTATAACGAAATATAGAATCATGCCTGCGTCCAAAATCCGATTTGGGAGATCCTCCTCCTCTGTAACACCAGATAATTTCGTTTCTAAAATTATTTTGTCCAAAAATTTTGTCCAAAATATATACGCGGATGTAGGCGTCGGCATGCCAGTCGCAATGCAAAAAGATACTTCCTGTCTGTTTTAAAACGCGGTACATTTCTATTATGCGCTCTTTAAGCCACGCAATATAGTGGTCGATGCCGCCAGCCCAGCGATCTTGAAAACTGCGAATTTCGCCCTCATCGCCCCAGATTACCTCATAATTTCTGTTTGAGAAAAATGGAGGGTCAAGATAAATCAAATCCACAGTTTCGCTTTCCATCGCTTTGAGAATTTCGAGGTTGTCGCCAAGTATAAGTTTATTTAAATTATTTGATGACATTATATTCACATTGACCGAATACAAAATTTTTTTTATAATTTTCTTGCAAAGTTATGATTTTCTTTTGAGAATAGAAAATAACATGAAGTTTATTTAAAAACCTTATGTTTCAATAGTTGTATTATTGGGATAGAATGGGAATCGCTTCATGTTTTTAAAGTGATATGCCTTTTTCCTTACTGTCCACAATGCTGTTGTTGAGCTTAATTTTCCGGCTGTCGTTCTTTCGGAACGTATAGCGAATCAAAATCCATGGACGAACATTCCTGTCAACCATTTGTTGAGAGGTGAATGAACGATAGTCTTTGCTGTAAGTTTCCGTATTCTGGCGGATGGCTCCGGTAAGATACTGGAGCGCTGCGGAAATGTAGAAATTTGGAGTGAAGCTATATTTTATTTGAGCTAAGGAATAATCGGGCGTACGGTATTCTGTCCTTGATATGGCAGTATAACTGTAATTACGGTAATTAAAGTCTATTCCAAAATACCATTTTTTATATTTTGCCGTTATTCCGGCAGAAAATGAAAAACTTTCACGTGCTTCCTGCTCCGAAAAGTAATCCACACAGTGATAGCCCGAAACATTGATATTTCCCCATTTTCCCATGCGATATCCGGCAGAACTTCCCGCCGCCAGCGACCGGAATTTTCCAGTGTTGCGATAACTGCTTATATAGATGCCGTTTTCAGTATATCCAAACGGTTCGATGGCGTCGGCGTCTATACCGTAATAGGCGGAAGGAGAGATATAAAAACCTGATTTATTGAAAGTATATGACAAATTAATTTTGTGCTGCCGCATCGGGAAAAGACCTGGATTTCCCCGCGTTATAACCAATGAATCTGTAGAGGTATTATATGGATTCAGCGTCCCCACTTCTGGCGATTCGTCAGTCAGCGTGTATACCGCCTGAATGGAACTGTTGTCGTTGAACATAAACGTACCGCTTACTGAGGCGCGTGGTCTGATATGGTTGCCGGAAACATCGCCGGCTTTCAACCATATACTCTCAAAGCCCAATGATCCCATGTAATAAAGGTTTTTGATTTTACTGCTGAAAGCGGTATAGAGGTACTGGCTCCACTCATGATGATTAAATACGGGAAAACCGGAGCTTACCCGGTGAATACCATCGTTTATATATTTTGTTTCGGAGCCGATATTCAAACTGTTTATTTCGTTCCATTCCAGTGAATAGTCAATATTCAGACTTCCTGATGAACGTCTGTTCCTGTATTCATAAAAATTCTGATAAAGCCTGTCAAGGTATGTTTCAAGCCGCTCTCCTTCGTTACGGTTCTGATTGCCATTGAAAGCTAAAGTTGTTTCCAGCAATTCTGTTTCCGAAAATATATGCCTGTGATACAAACTCCCAGTCCAGATATTCGAACTGTCGCGGTTTAGGGAAGTGTAACTGAAATCCTGCGTATCATCTGTCCTGTATGCGCCGCTTCCACTGTTTTCGGTTTTGCGTTTGTCATGGCGGAAATACAGATGGGCGGCAAGAAAATCCTTTTCGGTAAGCATACATTTAAACAGCAGTTCGCCCAGAAAGTTGTAGCTGTCGGCGCGTTCAGTCCCGCTGTTTTGCTTGAAGTAGTTACTGCTTCGTTGCCAGCCTTCTGTTTCGGTTTTGTCATTATAGATGTATCCTCCTGTTCCCCTGCCATATAGCGAATATTTGGAATTGCCGATTTCAAAATAGACAGCGCCCATTCCCTGCCGCAATGGAATGTCGTGGCGGCTCATAACCTCAAAAAATGTATATGGATTCTTTTTCTCTTTCAGCCTGATATTGATGATGTGACGTGCGCCGGTGCGCAAATAGCGGGCGCTGACGGCGTCCATAATTTCCACCGATACAATTTCTTTGGGATCAATTGGAGCAACGCCGGAATTGACCGCAATGCCGTTTATCAGTATCAGCGGGCTTGCGCCGTCTTCCATCGTGATCGACCGCAGGGATTCATTGATATTCAGGCGTGGAATTTCTTTAAGTGCAATATACGGATCGCCACTGTTTTTTGCCTGTTCTGAAAGGTAGAATTTTTGTCCTGTTGCCGTCCGTTTCACTGTATTGCTCAGGTCGGCTGTCACTACTACCGTATCCAAATTCATCACTGTATCTTTTGCCAGCATGTAATTATGTTTAAGTATATTATCCGTTATCTGTATGCTATCTTCCAAAGGCGTATATCCGAAGCAGATAATGTTCAGGAGATATTCGCCCGACTGCAAATCGCGGAAAGAAAAATTTCCGCCGTTGTCCGTTAAAGAACCTGCATATAGGGAGTCGGTTGTGAAAAGCATTACCTGTGCGTCGGGCAATGACTGCCGATACATATCGGTTACTTTTCCCGTAAAAGTGTGCTGGGCGAATACAGGCACTATTCCACTAATAAGAAATAGGAATACAGACAGCCAAAAAGCAATATTTTGCATATTGCTGCGAGAGTGAAAAAAAGTATTAAAATACATACATCATAAAATAAAGCATAAAGGTAGAAAATAAATTTTATCAAGCAAATATTTCTTGAAAAATTTTCCTGTTTTTTTATCATAAATCATCCAAGTTGCTGAAATAGCAGTAAAAAAATAAATATAATGCAAGGTTTAATCAAAAAATGCAGAGCAAAATGATAATACTTATTCTGCTATTTATACTTTACGCGGTTTAATTTTGTGCAACGTCATTGCGAGCGTTAGCGAAGCAATCCAGCTGAAAACTAATTACTGGATTGCTTTAGGCTTTGCCTTCGCAATGACGTTGCACAAAACCATGCCGTGCAGAGTATAATTTGCTGTTAAAAAAAGATGTCGCAGCTACGCTACTCAGGGAAAGGTCTGTATTTTCCAACCGTGCGCTTACGCACACGGTTACAAAGATGTTGCAGCTACGCTGCTCTGTTTATACTTTACGCGGTTTAATTTTGTGCATCGTCACTGCGAGCGTTAGCGAAGCAATCCAGAACTAAAAACTAAAAACTAAAAACTGAAAACTGAAAACTGAAAACTGAAAACTCCCCTCCTACTGTAAAAAATCTTACGCACACTGTAAATTTTTTTTACAATTTCAAATGTCCTTAAAATCATATTTCATTATAAATCCGCTAATTATCCTTTTGGCATGATTATAGCGATTAATTTAAACAAAAATATATTTATAATGTCATGGATAGAATAATTGAAAAGAAAAAAGGATTGCGTAAAAAACATATTCCATATATCGTTGGAGGCGCTGTTTTGCTTGCTGCGATTTCATGGATGATTTTCGGCGATCACCGTCCGAAGTTTAATGCCGACAAGGAAAAACTTGCAATACAAACTGTTGCAAGAGGAGAATTTAACGATTATATTCGCGTTAACGGGCAGGTGCAACCCATCAATACCATTCAATTGAGCGCAATCGAAGGCGGAATGGTCGCCGAAAAAGTTGTAGAAGAAGGCTCTATGGTGCATCGGGGCGAAGTTATTGTCCGTCTAACAAATCCGATGCTGAGCCTCAATATTCTTGATAGCGAAGCGCAACTTGCTGAGAAACAGAATTTTCTGCGTAATACGCAGGTAACGATGGAACAGGAAAAACTGAATCTCCGCAAAGAACGCCTGCAACTTGACCTGGATATTGAACGCAAAAATCGAAAATATGAACAGTACAGGAATCTGTACGACGAAAAACTGACTTCCAGAGAAGAATATTTGCAGGCAAAGGAAGATTATGAGTTTGCAGTGAAAGGACTGGAACTTGTGGTTGAACGCCAGAAGCAGGATTCCATCTATCGCGGTATTCAGATTGACCAGATGGAAGAAAGTCTGGGAAACATTCGCAGGAACTTGGTACTGGTGCGTCAGCGTGTTGAAAATCTTGACGTCAAATCGCCGGTTGATGGACAGCTGGGGTTGCTCGACGTAGAAATCGGACAATCAGTCGGGAGTGGCGCCCGCATCGGTCAGATCAGCGTGCTGTCGGATTACAAGATTGAGGCTTTGATAGACGAGCATTATATCGACCGCGTGAAAAACGGCTTGGCGGCGAATTTCGAGCGCCAGGATAAAACCTACTCACTGGTTGTCCGCAAAGTATATCCTGAGGTGCGCGACAAACAGTTCAAAACCGATTTTGTGTTTGAAGGCGAACGCCCCGACAATATCCGCGCCGGACAAACCTACTACATCAACCTTCAGCTTGGTCAATCGGCTGACGCTCTGCTTATTCCGCGCGGCGCGTTCTATCAGAACACCGGCGGACAGTGGATATTTGTCGTTTCTTCCGACGGAAATAAGGCAGCTCGCCGGAACATACGCATCGGACGGCAAAACCCGCTCTATTATGAAGTGTTAAGCGGTCTTGAACCAGACGAAAAAGTGATTACTTCGAGCTATGAAAGTTTTGGGGATGTGCAGGAACTGATTTTAAAATAAAGTAAAAAAATAAAGTTATGATTAAGAATTTCATATTTGTCTTGAAACGGTTTAGAACGTCGTCGGTTCTGAACATAACCGGACTGTCGGTTGCTTTTGCCGTGTTTATCATTATTATGATGCAGGTAGATTATGACTATAATTTCGATCGCTTCAGCCCCGACAACGAAAAGATTTTCCGCGTGGATTTCGTTAATTCCGAAGGCGGCAAGCAATCAATA
This sequence comes from Dysgonamonadaceae bacterium, assembly GCA_031256775.1. Taxonomy (GTDB): domain Bacteria; phylum Bacteroidota; class Bacteroidia; order Bacteroidales; family Azobacteroidaceae; genus Azobacteroides. The sequence goes on along the minus strand of JAIRPX010000152.1, from coordinate 1,697 downwards.
CTTTGCCGTCCGCTGGTGGAAACCCTGCTTCAGTCGTCGCCGCATGTTGTTGCAGGCACATTTTTTGGACCTTGGAGTGGAAAAGGCAGCATCGTCGTAGAGAAAAACGGCTCAAGATTTACGTCCATAGAAAAAACGCAGGCGGTTTCGTCCGACTATGCAAAAGTGTTTCCTTTCGAGATTGTAGAAGGAACGGCTGACGCATTGCATAATCCCGACATGCTGTTAATTCCGCAAAATATGGCTAAAAGACTGTTCGGAGACGCGCCCTGCATCGACCGGATGCTGGAAATGTGGGGAAAGAAATATCCGGTGAAAGGCGTTTACCGCGATTTTCCGGAAAATTCGCTGATTGAAAACAGTATCTGTTTCAAACTTGGCAACGAGAATGAAACGTCTTGGGAGAATTGGAACTATGCTTGCTATGTGCGGTTAGATTCGCCCGACGCGGCAAGCAACGTAACAGAAGTTTTCAATCAAACAATGCAGAAAGAAAGTAATCCTGATCATGGCTTCGAAAAATGCGGCTTTTCGCTGACTTCTTTGCCCGATCTGCATTTTACGATGGACGTCAACTATGACAATTCGCCCAAATCAAGTTGGCAAACGCTTCTTGTCCTGCTTTCCGTAATCGTTGCAATTATTGTAATTGCGGGAATCAACTTTACCAATTTCAGCATGGCTCTCGTTCCTCGACGCATACGCAGCATCAATACGCAGAAGGTGTTTGGCGCGTCCGCAGGCAAGCTGCGCGTTTTGCTTGTAGCAGAAGCCGTTCTAATGGCTTTTGTTGCTTATTTTATAGCGCTGTTTCTGGTCTATGCTGCGTCGAAAACGCCGCCGATAGTTGAACTGCTTGATTGCGGCATACATCCGCTTGAATATCCGAAATTGCTTGTGGCGACGGCTGCTATTGCTGCGCTTACCGGACTTGTGTCGGGGCTATATCCGGCGTTCTATATCACCTCGTTTCAGCCTGCGCTGGCTCTCAAAGGCTCGTTTGGGCTGTCTATACGTGGGCAGCAGATACGTAACACGCTGATGGGTTTGCAGTTTACGGCTTCGTTTGTGCTGATTACATGCGCCCTTTTCATGTATTTCCAGAATCGTTACATGCAAAGCATTCCGATGGGTTTCAACCGTGACCAGATTATTATTACCGAGCTGACCGGCGAAGTCAAGAAAAATTATAGCGTGCTTGAAAACGATCTGAAATCGTTTGCCGGAATTGAAGACCTGACTTACGGACAGTTCCTTTTGGCAAGCAGCGACACTTACATGGGCTGGGGACGGCGGTATCAGGATAAATCAATTCAATTTTTCTGTTTGCCGGTAAGCCCGTCGTTTCTGAAAATAATGGGAATTAAGGTCAGCGAAGGACGCGACTTCCGCGACGACGACCGGCTTGGACGACGCGGCAAATACATTTTCAACGAAAAAGCGCGTCATGAATACGATATTCAGCTGAACACCGACATCGACAGCAGCGAAATCATCGGCTTCATTCCCGATATTCAGTTTACTACGTTCCATACAGCGCCCACGCCTATGGCTTTCTACGTCTGGGGAACCGAAAACTGGGGCGACAATAACAGCTTCGCCTATATTAAGGTGAAAGCCGGAAGCAACCAGCGCGAAGCTATACAGCACGTCAAAAACACGATGAAGAAACTTGATCCCGAATGGTCGTTCAATGT
>JAIRPX010000149.1 GCA_031256775.1 Dysgonamonadaceae bacterium | reverse complement strand
GATGTACGGAATATAAACAGAGCAGCGTAGCTGCGATACCTTAATTTTTATTCATTTCATGTTTATGAATTATACTTTACGCGGTTTAATTTTGTGCATCGTCATTGCGAGCGTTAGCGAAGCAATCCAGAAAGTAGTTATCAGTTATCAGTTTTTAGTTATCAGTTTTTTACTGGATTGCTTCAGGCTTCGCCTTAGCAATGACGATGCATAAAATTAAACTGTGTAAAGTATAATTCCTGAACCAGTTCTCTTCTTTTGGTTGGCAACCTTTGGATATACTTGAACATTTTAAAATATCATAATGAAAACCATACTGTCTGTCACTGCTCATCCCGACGATGAAGTATTGGGTTTCGGCGCTACAGCCGCCAAACTTTCATCAAGGGGCAACAGGGTTGTTAATTGCATTCTGTCGGGGAAAGTAGATGTACGCCAGTTCCGTCCGGAACTTGACGAGCTTAACCGGCATATTCTGAACGCGCAGAAAATACTGCAGTGCGACGCCCCGATTATTGGTGATTTTCCCAATATCAGGTTCAACACGGTGCCGCATCACGAATTAGTTAAATTTATCGAAGACGCTATAGAAAAGGTACAGCCGGATATTATTTTCACGCATTATCCTCACGATCTGAACAACGACCACTACCAGGTTTCAATAGCTTGCCAGGCAGCAGCAAGGCTGTTTCAGCGCAGGCAGATTAAACCTGTTGAATCCCTGTATTTTATGGAAGTTCTGTCATCTACCGAGTGGGGATTTCCGGCAGCTTTCAATGCCTTCGCCCCCGATGCTTTCATAGAAATTGACCGTGAGTTTTTAGAACTGAAAATCATGGCGTTAGAAGCCTATATAGGCGTTATGCGCGCATATCCTCATCCCCGTTCCTGCGAAGTTTTGCGGGGACTGGCTGCTTTCAGGGGCAGCCAGGCAGGTTTGAACTATGCCGAGTCATTCAAAACGGCAATGAATATTTTATCTTTGTAAATTTTCAACATCAATATGTACAGTAAATTTTTTAAGCGAGCAATTGACATTATTGCTTCATTATCAGTTCTTTTATTATTGTCGTGGCTATTTATTATTGTAGCGACTGTAATCAAGTTACAGGATGGCGGATGTGTATTTTTTATACAGCAAAGGATAGGAAGGAATGTCATGAAATTCAACATTTTAAAATTTAGGAGTATGCCGGTAAATACGGCAAATGTTTCATCCGAACAGACACATTTGATAAAAATAACTCCTTTCGGGAAATTCATCCGTCGGACAAATATTGACGAGCTTCCACAGTTAATAAATATCCTGAAAGGCGAAATGAGTCTGATAGGTCCCCGTCCGTCTTTACCGGCTCAGGCTGAACTTATTGAACTGCGAATGGCAAATGGAAGTTTCAGGTGTCGTCCGGGACTGACAGGCTTGGCGCAGGTTAATTCCTACGATTATATGCCTGTGTTGGAAAAAGCTGCGTTGGACGGTATTTATGCCGCAAATATTACTTTTATTAAAGATGTGGGAATCGTTCTTAAAACATTAAAATATCTAACTAAAAAACCACCTGTTTATTAACGGATTAAAAACCTTAAAAAATGAAATTTGCATTTGTAACTTGCGTACAGTTAGGCTTGTCGTGCATAGAAAAAATATATTCTACAGGCGGGAAACTTGATTTGCTTATAACCCTGCACGACCATAAAGCAGTAAATAAATCAGGGAGAATTTATCTTGACAGATTTGCATCGCAACATTGCGTTCCGCTTATGAAAATTAATCATGTTAACGACATTGCGCTTAAAAATAAATTAAGGGAAATTCAGATAGATTATTTATTTATCATAGGCTGGTCTCAAATAGCGGACAGTGAGTTAATTAATATAGCGCGATATGGCACTTTCGGCATACATCCAACCCTTTTGCCTGAAGGACGAGGCAGGGCTTCAATCCCATGGGCAATTATTAAGGGACTTCAACAGACCGGAGTAACCATGTTTAGGCTTGACGATGGCGTCGATACAGGAGATATTGCATCGCAGCAAGTTATTCCATTGGAAGACAGCGAAACAGCAACAACCCTTTACCGGAAAGTCAATTCCGCTCACGAAGATTTAATAGCAAAAGTTTACAGGGATATGCTGTCCGGCAGGATAGAGTTGCGAAAGCAGGACAGCAGCAAAGCCACAGAATGGGCTGGACGTACCCCTGCCGACGGGGAAATCTTCCCTGACATAACCACAGCTGAACAGGCAGAGCGTCTGATCAGGGCGACTACACATCCCTATCCCGGCGCTTATGTAAGAACGGCAGATGGTAAAAAGATTATATGGAAAGCCGTATTTTCAAGAGCGGAAGACGCAAAAAATCCATTAGTATTAAAAGATGGAGTTTTGGATATTCTGGATTGTGAATTTTGCCCTTGCGTCTGAAAAAAAAAGCGCAAAAAATAACGTAATGCAAATTACCGTAATCTATATTACGTTAATTCAGTAATTATTATTACATTTGCGGCGATAATAAACAATCGCATTATGAAATTTTATAACAGGGAAAAGGAAATTGCTCTTTTGCAAAAAATCGAAAAAAGAGCGCAAAATATAGCAGCACAGATGACTTTTATTGTCGGACGACGGCGTATAGGCAAAACGTCTTTGCTTGCGCACACTTTTTCTGATGCACTTTATTTCTTTGTTTCAAAGAAAAATGAAACCTTGCTATGCGAAGAATATATTGCTGAAATTCAGCAAAGACTTGGCGTAACAATGTACGGCGACGTAAAAAATTTCAAGGATATTTTTGCTTTTTTGATGGATTTGTCGCAAAATCGTCATTTTACATTGATTATTGATGAATTTCAGGGTTTTATGAATCTGAATAAATCAATTTACAGTGATATGCAGAACATTTGGGACGCGAAAAAAGGTACAAGTAAAATCAATCTTGTTTTGAGCGGTTCGGTATATTCGTTGATGAAAAAGATTTTTGAAAATTCAAAAGAGCCGCTTTTTGGCAGAGCAACGGCGCGAATACATCTTAAATCATTTAATACAGAGGTGCTTAAGGCGATATTGAACGACTATAAACCGGATTATACAAAAGAAGATTTATTGGCGATGTATCTTGTTACGGGCGGCGTTGCAAAATATGTAGAACTTTTGGTAGAAGCCGAAGCATTTGATTTGGAAAGCATAATCGCAGAGTTTTTGTCGGATAATTCAATTTTTTTGGAAGAAGGAAAAAATTTGCTTGTAGATGAATTTGGCAAAGATTATAGCAATTATTTTTCGATTTTGACATTGATTGCCACTTCAAAAAATCAGCGTACGGAAATGGAAGATATTTTGGGAATTGATATAGGCGGCTATTTAGACAGATTGGAAAACGAATTTGGACTGATTGAAAAAAACAGACCCATTTTTGCAAAACCCACAAGCCGCAGTGTAAAATACAGGGTTGCGGACAATTTTTTGAATTTTTGGTTCCGGTTTATTTATAAATATCGCGGTGCTGTTGAAATGGAAAAATTTGATTATCTGAAAGATATTATTTTCCGTGATTACAAAACCTACAGCGGCGCAATTTTGGAAAGGTATTTCCGCGCCAAACTGTCGAAAGAAGAAAATCTCTCACAAATTGGCGCATATTGGGAAAGCGGCAATAGAAATGAAATCGACATAATAGCAATAAATGAATACGAAAAAACGGCAATCATAGCAGAAGTAAAACGTAAAGCCGAAAATATCAGTTTAAATGTATTGCAGGAAAAAGCCAAAAATCTGGTAAATACAGAACTCGCCGGATATAAAATTGAATACAAAGCATTGTCGATGAATGAAATGTGAAAAATCAGGAAATAATATTTAAGTAAATTCCTGTTCCTTAGTCGATAAATCTTTTTGTAAGATCGCCATATTCGTCTATTCGCCTGTCGCGAAGAAAGGGCCACCAGCGACGCACTTCTTCCGAGCGTTTCAAGTTGATTGATACGATTAAATTTTCGCCCTTTTCATCGGATGCGTATGCTAAATTTTCGCCCTGCGGTCCGAATACAAAACTGTTTCCCCAAAACTGAATGCCTTTCGTTTGTCCCGACGGATCGTTTTCGAGACCTACCCTGTTAACGGAAATTACGGGCAAACCGTTGCAGATGGCATGAGCGCGTTGAGCCGTAATCCAGGCTTCTTTCTGTCGCTCTTTTTCTTCCGTTGAATCCGACGATTCCCAGCCAATTGCCGTAGGATAGATGAGCATGTTGGCTCCCGCTAAAGCCATCAGGCGCGCAGCTTCGGGATACCACTGATCCCAGCAAACCATAACGCCTAATTTGCCCAGCGAAGTTTCTATTGGTTTAAATCCCAAATCACCGGGAGTAAAATAGAATTTTTCGTAGTAAGCAGGGTCGTCGGGAATGTGCATCTTGCGGTATTTACCGGCGATATTTCCATCACGTTCTATCACGACTGCCGTATTATGATATAATCCTGCTGCGCGTTTCTCAAAGAGCGACAAAACCATAACAACCTGCAATTCTTTTGCTAATTCTCCGAACAATTGAGTTGAACGCCCCGGTATAGTTTCTGCATAATCAAACATTTGCGTATTTTCCGTCTGGCAGAAATACAGGCTGTTGTGCAATTCCTGCAAAACAATTAATTGAGCGCCCCGTGCGGCGCAATCGCGAATATTTGCTGTTAATTTATTGACATTTTCCTGAATATTTGCGCTGTTTGACTGTTGAACCAAGCCAACCGTTATTGATGTATTATTTTGTTCCATAAATTTATACGTTATTTTATTCCTTCAAAAAATTCTTTGGCAACTGCATTGTGCAACAGTGCAAGCTACCATGCTGTCTGATTAGCGGCAAACAGTTTATGCCGATTATTTCCCTGTCGGGGAAAGCCTTCTGTAATTGCTGCCTGGCAATTTCATCTAATGGCGAATCGTAAAACGGGAGCAAAACAGCTTCGTTTATTATCAGGAAATTAGCATAAGATGCGGGCAGTCTCTCTCCTTCAAAATAGACAGCTTCCGCCATAGGTAAAGGCAGCAATTGATACGGTTCGCCATCCAAAGACTTGAATTTCCGAAGTTCTTCTTCCATCTGCAACAATTCACTGTAATGTTCGTCGTTTTCATCGGTGCATTGCACGTATGCAATTGTTTTACTGTTGCAAAACCGTGCCAGCATATCAATATGGCTGTCGGTATCATCGCCTGCCAGATAACCTTTATCCAGCCATAAAACATGCTTTGCGCCCAAAATCCATTGAAGATAATCACTTATTTCTGCTTTACTTTTATATTCGTTGCGATTAACCGACAGCAGGCACTTGCTTGTAGTTAGAATCGTGCCTGCTCCGTCGGTCTCAATACTGCCACCTTCCAAAACTACGTGCAACATGCTTTTATAAGATGTTTGAGGAGAAAATACGCCATTTTCGTACAATCGCCGCGTTATTTGATTGTCCCTGTCTGCCGGAAATTTCAGTCCCCAGCCATTAAACATGAAATCCAACAGGAACGGCTCTCCGTTGACAAAGACCGAAACCGGACCATGATCTCTTGCCCATGTATCATTGGAAGGAATTTCCCGAAAAATGATACGGGCGTCATCTTCACATTCCAAAGCCATCTTAACGTCGCTAATACAGGAACATACAATGAGCAACTTTTCCCGTTTAAGGATTTCCTTTGCTATGGCTTTAAAACAGGGAATAACTTCGTTAAGCATATCTTTCCAATCCGTATCGGGATGCGGCCAGGAGAGCATTATTCCACTCTGCGGCTCCCACTCAGCCGGAAAATCAATGTTGAAAAAAGACTGTTTCATAAGTGCAAAGATAGATGAAATTTTCCGAATAACACGCAGACAGGCTTTTAAAAAATATATACACCTGTTACCAGCCGGGATTTTGCGTCATGTTCGGATTGTAATACAATTCAGGCGCCGGTATGGGCAACAACTGATGCCTGCTTTGAGCGCCATATTGTCCTAATGTTTCCATAAACTTGCCTGTACGTTTCAGGCGGGCAAATTCGTGTCCTTCCCTGTCTAATATATTTGTCCAGAAACTGTGTATAACTTCTCTGCATTGTTCCTGCGTAGCGCTGGGAGACAGGGTGGGTGAAAGCCCTTGTGCTTCGGCAATCTGATTGACGATTTCTGCTGCTTTCCCTGTGTTTCCCAGTTCTGTCTGCGCCTCTGCATACATCAGCAGCGTTTCGGTATAGCGAAAGAGATAAGACTGCGTTCCTTTCTGCATGGCTTCGGGGAGTTCCATGTCTATACCTTCCATTAATGCTTCATGCTGCAAGGAATATATGCCGGAATTGATTATTTCCTGCAAAGCATTTGCTGCCCCCGCAAAATCCTTGCCGCCAAGTAGCGTTCGCGCTTTTATTTGTTGTGCGACATAGCGAATGCCGGAAGAAGAAGGTAACATGGTATATGCTTCGTCGCAATCCCGTATTATGAAATCCCGCACTTCATCTTCGCTGTTCCTTAGTTCGTCGCCTTGCGGTGTTACAGTGACAATAATAGGTGTTCCACCGAAATAATTCAGCAGGGCGGAATAGGCATACGCTCTGTAAATGGCGCCAACTCTGTCTTCAACGGGAACATCATCATTTGTCTTTTCAATAAGCATGTTTGCAGAACTGATAACCTTGTATGATTGACGCCATAGT
>JAIRPX010000282.1 GCA_031256775.1 Dysgonamonadaceae bacterium | reverse complement strand
GTTTCGGGCAGCAACCTTGCCAGCGGCGCAAAATACAGGATGGAGTTTGATCCGTCCACAGACGTTGTGTATAAGTCTGTTGGATCGTATATGGGATTTGTGGTAAGGACAAAAGACGGCGGCAGCAGGGAATACGGCGGAACCGCAAAATCAAACATAGAAACCACCGGCGTAAGTACCGGTAATGTTACCCTGATGTGGCTGCTGTCTAAAGTTACGGACAGGAACGGCAATACGATTACATACGAATATGAGGAAGTAACCGGCAATGGCGAGTTTTACCTGACAAAAATACAGTATGCAGGCAACCGTAGCGTGGAATTTGGATATGAAGCAAGAAGCGACAAACAAAAGCTGTACTTTACGGGAGTTTCGCTCAACTGCAACAAACGGCTGAAAACCATTTCTACATACATCGGTCAAACACTAATCAAACAATACCAGTTTAATTATACTAATGACGGCTATTATTCAAAGCTGACAGAAATAATTGAAAACGGACAGAACAGCGAACGCTACAATTCAACGATTATTGATTACGGGAATCCCGATACGTTTGGAGAAGAATATTACGCATGGCTTTCAACCATCAGGGAGGGCTATACGCCGCTGTTTGGCGACTTCAACGGCGACGGGAAAATGGACTTCATGTCTTTCCCACCTAACAATGGTTCTTATTCGAGCAGATCTAACGCTTCCATATACTTGTCTAACGGCTCTCTTAGAAACGTTAGTTTTTACAAAGAATGTAGCATACCATTGCAGGAAGCAAACTCAGTCTTCCTGAATTATCTTCTGGCAGACCTGAACGGCGACGGAATGATGGATGCTGTCAATATTTCGCAGGCATCCAATGGAACATACCGCTACAGTTATTACATGTCCGACGGGGAAAGGTTAACATACAATAACAAAGGATTTAATACAAACGGCAAGGACGCGATAACAGGCGATTTCAATGGCGACGGGAAGTATGAGATATTAGTCATTAACAACAAAAAAGTATTTAACGGGGAAGGAACTGAAATAGCATCGGGAGGAATAGACAGCTGGGGCAGCATTTATCTTAACATTTTACCGAATAACAGGTATTTAGGCGACTTTAACGGAAACGGTAAAACCGATATTTTGGTGATGAACGAATCTGGCGCATGGGTTTATGAACTCTATGGAAACAGTTTTACGAGATTAACCGAGTTTAGCACTTCGGATATAAAAAATACCTTATTTCCATATCTCGGTGATTTTAACGGCGACGGCAAAACGGACATCCTGTGTCAACGTTTAATGCAAGACTACAGCAGCGATATATACATCCTTTTTTCCACAGGTAAGGGATTTGTAAAGCAGGCATTATCAAATACTAATATCAACAATGCAAAAGTTTTTGTCGGCGATTTCAACAAGGACGGAAAATCAGATATTTTCCATTTACAATATGTAAACGGAATCATAAAAATGAATGTAGGAATTTTTAATGGAACAGGTTTTACAAATACCGTCTATTCAACACAGTTAACGCCTTCGGATTTTGAATTTCCATACGAATATGGAAACTTTTTTTTACAGATTGCCGATTTTGACGGGGACGGGCGTTCTGAATTTTGCTTTGCAAGAAATATGGATCTGTACGTTATTCATTCTTTCGACGACATGCAGACTTTGCTTGCCAAAACCATAACCAACGGGCTTGGCGCATACACCACATTCAGCTATGCTCCGCTTACAAACAGCTATACCTGTACACGCACGACTGGCAGCGTATCTTTCCCCGTATCGGTACGCCAGTATCCAATATATGTAGTTACAGGTATGTCGCAGATTGCTTCGGGCTTTTATGACGTTTTGTATTACCGCTATAAAAACCCGCGTATTCATGCTCAGGGAAAAGGGTTTATGGGCTTTGAAGAAATAGAAAACGACAGCTATATTAAAGACCGTAAAACTGTAACAAAGTATGGCTATAACAGCTTATATTACTATCCGTATATTACCGAGCAGAAAGTTACAACCCTTTCTGGTACAGACATATCGAAGTCGGTATATGAAAATTCATACGTTATTGCGGGCAAAACAGTGGCGCCATATATCAAAAAGCAGACGAATACCGATTACTCCACAAATACAACAGTCACAGTTGAATGTAAGGAAACAGACCTGTTGGGGAATCCGCTAAAAATAGAAACAAAATATGGCAGCGACGTTACGGAAACCCTTACATACACTTATTTCAACAGCACAGCAGATAACCTGTGGATATGCGGGATTCCACTTTCGACAGAAAAGAAAACTGCGAGGTCAACAACAACGTGGACGGAAAAACAGACAGTAGAATACAACAGCAAATACATGCCTGCAAAGGTGGTTAAATATACCGGCGACGGCACTAAAAAAGTTTCGGAAGAAACATTCCTGTATGATACTTATGGAAACGTAACATCCCATTCGTCCAAATCATTCGCATCGGCAAATGCGCTGACCACGCTGTATGAATACACCAGCGGCATATACCTGACAAAAATAACAGATCCGCTGTCGCTGGTAACAGTGAACACATACAATTCGTCGGGACTTGTACAGTCTGTAAAGGATCCACGCAACAAAACAGCAACTTATGAATACGACGGCATGGGGCGGTTAATCAAGACAAATTACCCCGATGGGGTAACTTCGTCAACTGCCTTTGCATGGAGCAGTTCGCCGGAAAACAGCGTTTACTGTGTTACAGAGCAGACAACAGGAAAACCCATCCGGAAAACTTACTTCGATGCGTTAGGTCGCGAATTGCGGAGCAGCGAAGTGAGGTATAACGGAACCGAAATGCACCGCGACAGGGAATACGACAATGCCGGCAGGATAAGTAAGGAATCCCTTCCGTTTAAGGGTTCGTCAGCTTCGTTTTGGGACACATATTCCTATGATTCTTTCGGCAGGATAACGTCTAAAAACTTTGCGTCGGGAAAAAAGGACTCCTGTTCATACAGCGGCAGGAACATAACAGCTATTAAAGAAGGAATTGCTTCTACACGCTGTTATGATGCGCAGGGAAACATGACCTCCGTGACGGATCCGGCGGGAACGGTTACGTACAGTCTCCGCCCTGACGGGCAGCCATCGTCAATAGTAGCGCCGGGCAATATTACCACAACTTTCAGTTACGATGTGTATGGACGGCGGACAGGCATTGCCGATCCGAGCGCCGGAACAAGAACCTTTGGCTACGACGCAGCAGGCAATATCAACAGGGAAACCAATGCCGACGGGATGGTAAAAAACATGACATACGACGCATACAACCGCATTGTGACAAAAGTGACGCCGGAATTTACAACCAACTATGTTTACAACAGTTACGGGCAACCAGCGTCGGAAACATCAACCAATGGAACTTCTCATACTTATGTGTACGACGCTTTCGGTCGCCTTTCGGAAGACAGGGACAACGGGCTTGACGGTAAATGGCTGAAAAAAACATACACGTATTTATCGGGAAATATTTTTTCAATACAATACGTTTCGCAGTCAGGAACCATAGGAACGGAACACCGATTCTACTTCAGTGGACATCTTAGCAATATAAGGTTTGGAAATACAAGCATCTGGAAACTAAACGGGGAAAACAATTTGGGACAGCCTTCGTCGATAACTACAGGTACTGTTGACAGGACATATTCATATAACAGCTATGGTGTACCAACCCGTCGAAAGGCTACAGCTATCAATGGGGGTGGGCAGGACTGTTCATACAGTTTTGATGTGACGAAAGGAAATTTAACTTACAGGAAAGACAACCTGCGAAATATCCAGGAAAATTTCACTTACGACAATCTGAACCGCCTGACCGGTTATGCTGGCGCAACTGTCAGTTATGATGCAAAAGGCAATATTACGCAGAAATCCAACGCGGGAACTTTCAGCTATCAAATTCCGGGCAAGCCTTACGCCATTTCCGGTCTAACCCCGTCTGATAATGCCAGCCTTGTCATTCCCAACAGGGATCAGTCAGTCTCATATACTTCATTTGACCGTCCGGCTGAAATCAGTGAAGGAAATGAATATACGGTCTTCGATTACAACGGTTCGGGAAAACTGACCCGCATGGTACAGTCACCATTATTGATAACTATACCTATAAACATCATCAATCCACCTTATCCCGATACGAAGGATGTTTGGAGTTACTACCTGTCGGACTGTTATGAGCTGGATGTTGAATATGTTAACAGTCAAGGAATGCTTCATAATCCTGTCTCCACCGAAAAACTGTATCTTGGCGGCGACTACTACACAGCACCTGTGGTTTGTATGAAAAAAGGCGACGGAGCATGGAATATTTACTATATCTGCCGCGACTATCTTGGCAGTATAACACACATAATCGACAAGAATAACACTGTGGTTCAGGAACTGAGCTACGATGCATGGGGCAACCTGCGAAATCCAGTTACACAAAAAGTTTACGAGCCTGGCGAAGCGCCCGAACTCTTTCTGGGTCGAGGCTATACGGGACACGTGTATCTGCCGAAATTTGGATTGATAAACATGAATGCACGATTGTACGATCCCGTAGTTGGGCGGTTCCTGAGTCCGGATCCATACGTGCAAATGCCGGATTTCAGCCAGAGTTTCAACAGATATAGCTATTGTCTGAATAACCCATTTAAATATACAGACCCAAGCGGGGAAAAATTGTGGCACTGGTTGTTGGGCGCTGCGTTACTGGATCCTGTATCAGCCATTACTGCGGCAACGGTAACGGCGGGGAGCTTCACAGCGGGCGCTACGGCAACAGCGGCAATGATGTTTCCAATGACCAATCAAGGATATGAATTTCAAAAATATATTTCGCCAATAGCAGTCATGCCAACAACTATTTTATCAAACGAACAGCAGGGATTTGGTTTAGATATTTCCGTTGGCTTCACAAAAACATTTCCGGTCAGTTACCGTGTGCATGGCGGTTTTACCTTACTGCTAAACGATTACGACAACAGTTATTCCGGTTTGCAAACGCGATATGGTTCGGAATGGACTTTTGGCGGCGTAATAAGTTATTCGGGGACGCGCTTCGATAGTGGCGAAACCTCGCAAATCACTCATAAACTAACGTTAGGAATACCATTGGGCAGTATGGAATATGAAAATGATTTGGCGGTAGTTGACTGGTTGCCGGGAATACTTAAATATGATGAGGGAGATCGTTTTCGCACAGCCGCAGCAAGTATTAATATGGGATTATTTTCTATTAATACAAACTTGTTTACGGGGGATCCTGGTCAGGATAGAGGAATAGAAAACATTGGTTACACCCTAATTAATGGACACAATACATATATTGCCAATAATGGATATGATCCAAACAAATACCGTGCAGGCGTTTTAAGTTTTGGATTTGGTCCTTTCCGTTTTGGAAGAAACTCGGAAGGAATACGTAAAGCTTTTCAAAATCAGTTTGCACATGATTTTCTGACCGGAGGTCAATCTAAATGGTTTAGAGTATTACCAATTCAACCCTCATGGTATTGGTATTTTGGAACAGGAACAGGCAATACATTATGGTAAAATAAGAAAAATGAAATTATGAAAATTATTCGGTTATTAATTTTGCCAATTCTTATGCTTAGTTTCCTTTGGGGATGCAATTTGTTGTTTTCTGACGAAGAAATGTCTTTTGATAGAATAGATTATGAAGGCAATGAATTAAGATTGGACGGATATTATTATAGGCAGGGCAAAGACTATACACTGGTACATTTCTTTTATCAAAATGGAATTATACTATCAGCTAATAGTTATCGAAATCTTGATTTAGATATAGTAGAAAAACAATTATTAGAAATATATTACCAAATAGTAAAAGAAAAGCCAAATTGGGGAATATTTAAGATAGCAAATAATCAAATTGAGTACGAGCAATGGGAAGCTCCAAATGAAGGAGGTTTATCTATTAGCCATAGTAAAGGTTATATAGAGAATGATACGACATTTCATATTAAAGAAACATATTTAGATCATGAAGTTTGGCATTTCCGTAAATTTGATCACAAGCCGGACAGTACAAATAATTTTATAAAATGAAAAATTATCTTGCACATGATTTCCTGACTGGAGGTAAATCCTTATGGTTTGAGATTCTTTCTATTAATCCGTCGTGGTATTGGTATTTTGGTACAGGAACAAGAGGTACATTATGGTAAATCAATAAAATACAAATAATTATGAAACGTAATAACAGATATATGTATTATATTTTGAGTTTTTCATGCTTATATTTTTTATCAACATGTTACGCTCCTGATCCTGATTTATCAATAGAAAGAAAGGATTATATTGGGGAATCATTACGAATTGATGGTTATTATTACTACACTAATCTAAATGATTTATATATAGAATATCGTTTCTTTTTTAAGAATGGTGTATGCTTAAGACATGCATCTCGAACAACAGATATACAAGTTGTTGATAATGAAATATTAAACAAGATAAATTCTCTTGGAAAAGAAAAAATTAATTGGGGTATATTTCATATCATTGGCGACAAAATAACTTATAAACATTGGATATCACCACATGAAGGAGGGTTTGAAGTAGCGTTAAGCGAAGGTTATATATTAAATGACACAACATATAAAATAGTAAAAGAGTCGTATTCTACAAGTGCATATCCGCCTGATATTCAAGAAAAATTTTGGCATTTCAGGCAGTTTGCACATAAGCCGGACAGTACAAATAATTTTATAAAATGAAAAATTATCTTGCACATGATTTTCTGACTGGAGGTAAATCCTTATGGTTTGAGGTTCTTTCTATTAATCCGTCGTGGTATTGGTATTTTGGTACAGGAACAGGTAATACATTATGGTAACAAACAATGCAATATCAACTTGTGGGAAATTATTCAAAATAACAGTATTATATCTTACTCTATTATTTATAGTCAGCTGTAATTTATTGTATCCTGATGATGATTTAACGCTGCAACGACAAGATTATACAGGTAAGGAATTACGCATGAACGGTTATTATTATTGTTATAATGAATATGGCATGGTCATTAGATTTTATTATATGAATGGTTTATTATTAAAAACAGGATCTCATAAAGGTAAGGATTTTGAAATAATTGATAAAGAATTAGTTGATGAATATTCAAAATATCCTAATATGTATAACCATAAATATAATTGGGGTACTTTTTTAATTGAAGGCAATAATTATCTCATGGAAAGTTTGGTCGAAGATCCTTCGGGAGTACGTTTGTGCATTTATAGAGAATCAGGTTATATAGAAAACGATACAACTATTCATACTATTGAATCCTATTATTCCGGAAAAAATGAGACCAAGCAAATAGATGAATTGTGGCATTTCAGACAATTTGTCCACAAGCCGGACAGTACGAATAATTTTATAAAATGAATTATTTTATGTAACAACTATCAACTCGGCGCAAACGTGCGCATTTGCGCCGAGTTATTATTTTATAAAATGTCCTACGGACAGCAGGAGGTGGAGCATAATTCTGTTTTCTATTGATATGCAAGTCCTAACGGACTATGTTTATATCGAACTCACGTTAGATTAGAGATAAATTTGATTTATAATTGATATAAAATGAAAAAAATAATCTTTTTAGTGCTGATAATTGTAAGTTTTTCAGCGTTTAATTCATGTAAGGTGTGCAAAAGTTGTCAATGTTGGAAAAACGGACAGGCAGTCGAAATGGATAATTGTTCGTATGGTTTTCCACCAAATAAAAGAACGCTTGACACATGGGAAAAATATTTAATAGAAGAACTGAAATATGATTCTGTAAAATGTGTTATGGAATAATATGTTGAAAATAAATGATATAATGTTTTTGCTACGTCGAATAAAAAGTGAATCTCCAGCTTCATACGATTATGAAACTTAAAATTTATATTATTACTGCCATTTTGTTTCTTCTGTTTACAGGTTGTCCAATAGATATTGAATATTCGATTCGTATTTATAATCAATCGAATAGCAACATATATGTGTATGCTGCATATATATTGCCCGATACTTTGTTGCCGACAGAACGCCCCAATTTAATTGAGATAGCAGCAAATCAAAAACATTCAAGTAGTATTTCTGATAATTATGTCAATGATATTAGATTTAAACGTTTGGAAAAGGGAGATACCCTTACGATTTTCATTTTAGATAAAAATGTAATAGACAATAATTTATGGAATACAGTAAGAGCCAATAATATGATTTTAAAAAGGTTTAATTTTAATAGAAGTAAGGGGTATGAAATTTATTATCCTGCATGTTGTATTTAATTCATGGGAAGAAATGGAAGCATGTGATTTCACAGTCGTATATCCATAACTGTTTTAAAAATTAAGGTGTCGCAGCTACGCTGCTCTGTTTATATTCCGTACATTTTTACCGTGCGCTTACGCACACGGCTATAAAAATACTGGCACTACGCGCTTTTTCGCAAAACCTTGTGTTTGCAGGTAAGCCTTTAAAATTATATATACCTTATTGTAAAGCAGTTATAAAATAGCTCAAAAAAGTTATCATTATGCCACCGTTGATCTATTTAGCGACGCATTTCTCAATCCATTTGCGGGCGTTAACAAATGCTTCTATCCATGGCGTTACTTCATCATTACGCCTGTTATGCGGATAATATGCCCATTGCCAGGGGAATATTGAGCGTTCCAGATGCGGCATCATTGCCAAATGCCGTCCATTTTTAGAACATAATCCGGCTACTGAATGGTTTGAGCCGTTAGGATTGCCCGGATAAGCTGAATATGAGTATTTTGCCACAACATTATACTTACTTTCGTTCAACGGCAAATGGAATTTCCCTTCTCCATGCGCAACCCATATACCTAATTTGCTTCCTGCCAAAGAACTGAACATAACTGACTTATTCTTAGGTATATCCACCGAAATAAATCCCGATTCAAATTTATGGGAATCATTATGATGCATGACAGTTTTTTGCTTGTATTTGGAATTGATAAGGTTTAACTCAATCATCAACTGGCAACCGTTACATATACCCAGACTTAATGTATCCTGTCGTTCATAAAAATTCTTCAACGTTTCATTGGCTTTCTCATTATACAGGAAAGCGCCAGCCCAGCCTTTTGCAGAGCCTAATACGTCAGAATTGGAAAATCCACCGCAAAAAACAATCATGTTAACGTCTTCCAAAGTTTCACGTCCACTTATCAAATCGGTTGTGTGAACGTCTTTTACGTCAAAACCGGCAAGATATAGGGAATATGCCATCTCGCGATCGCCATTAGTGCCTTTTTCCCTGATAATAGCTGCTTTGATTCCTGAAGGTTTTCTGTTGAATGAAAGATCATACTGGGACATTTGCCCTGTAAACAGTTTGTTAAATTTGAAAATCAGTTCCTGCTGTTTATAATTCTCAAAACGAGCTTTGGCACAGGTGTCGCCACACTGTTTTCTATCCAACAAATAAGAAGAAGTAAACCATACGTCCCTGAGATAATCTATGCCAAAATGATACTGAGCCTTATTTTTCGTAATTAATATATGACGCTCTGTGGTTGTACGCCCAATTTTTGCATAACCTACGCCGCGTTTACTCAATATATTCTCGACTGATTTTTTTTCTTCAACCTGAAGTATGATTCCCGGATTTTCGCTGAACAAAATTTTCATCAAGTCCTGTTCCTTCAAATCTTCCAAAATAATGTCGAGACCGCCTTTTACATTGGGAAAACACATTTCCAAAAGACAGGTAATCATACCGCCTGCCGAAATATCATGTCCTGCCAAAACCAAACCCTGATGTATCAGTTCCTGAACGGCGCAGAAAGCGTTTTTGAAATATTCGCTGTCTTTTACTCCCGGAACTTCATCGCCTAAATAATTAAGCGACTGGGCAAAAGCAGAACCGCCAAGTTTGAACGAATCAAAAGAAAAATCAATATAATAAAGTATAGACGCTCTTTTACTGACCAGCACAGGAGAAACAATTTTCCGAATATCCGATACTTCTGCCGCTGCTGAAATAATAACAGTTCCAGGAGAATAAATTTTCTCGCTGTCGTATTTTTGCGTCATTGATAAAGAATCTTTTCCTGTTGGAATGTTTATGCCAAGTTCGCAGGCAAATTTGGAACAGGCTTCAACCGCCTTGTAAAGACGGGCGTCTTCACCTGGATTCTTGCATGGCCACATCCAGTTGGCGCTCAGGGAAATACTTTGCAACTTATCTTTTAGAGGAGCGAAAATAATATTCGTCAGAGCTTCAGCAATAGCAAGTACAGAGCCTGCTTCTGGGTCTATAAGGGCAACTTGGGGAGCATGACCAATTGAGGTGGCAATTCCTGCTTTACCTCTATAATCAAGAGCTACTGCGCCTAAATCACTCACTGGCAATTGAATAACACCTTGACACTGCTGACGGGCAACCTTTCCTGTAACAGACCTGTCAACTTTATTGGTAAGCCAGTCTTTGCAGGCAACGGCTTCCAACTGCAAAACGTCAACCAAATATTCGTGCAGATATTTTATATCATAAGTCACCGGCTTGAAATGTTCCGTTATTGTCATATCGTTTATCACCGTGCGAGGCGGTTTCCCAAAAAAGTCGTTTATGTGCATATTCAGGGGCTTTTGTCCATCTTTCTGATAGAAAACCAATTGCATATCCCCTGTTGTTTTACCAACAATATACATTGGAGCTCGTTCCCTTTCTGCAATCTTTTTCACACGTTCAACATCTTCTGACTTAATAAGTAAGCCCATTCTTTCCTGGCTTTCATTTCCAATAATTTCTTTTGCCGACAAAGTTGGATCGCCAATCGGCAACTTACTCATATCTATTTCTCCGCCTGTTGATTCAAGCAGCTCGGATATACAATTCAGATGCCCTCCTGCACCGTGATCATGAATAGAAATTATCGGGTTATTTACTGATTCAGCTAATGTGCGTATTACATTGGCTACCCGTTTTTGTACTTCAGGATTAGCCCTCTGCACGGCATTTAATTCGATACCAGTACCATATTCGCCTGTATCAACAGAAGATACAGCGCCGCCGCCCATCCCGATGCGGTAATTATCGCCGCCAAGAATAACAACATCATCGCCTGCTTCAGGCTCGCCCTTGATTGCATCTTTTTTGGTGGCGTATCCAATTCCTCCAGCAAGCATAATTACTTTATCATAAGCATATTGCTTGCGGTTTTCTTCATGCTCGAAAGTAAGAACGGAACCACAAATCAACGGTTGACCAAATTTATTTCCGAAATCAGACGCGCCATTGGACGCTTTAATAAGGATCTGTTCGGGAGTCTGATAAAGCCATTTGCGAGGCTCCATTATATTTTCCCATATCCTGTCGGATTCGGTGCGGGGATAGGCTGTCATATAAACAGCTGTTCCTGCAACAGGTAACGATGCTTTCCCGCCCCCAAGACGGTCGCGTATTTCGCCGCCCGTACCTGTAGAAGCTCCATTAAAAGGCTCTACAGTAGTAGGAAAATTATGCGTTTCTGCTTTAAGGGAAATCACAGTTTCAATTTCTCTGGTTTCAAAAAAATCAGGCTTCTCTCCCGATGCCGGAGCAAACTGCTCTATCTTTGGACCCTGATTAAATGCCACATTGTCCGTATAAGCCGAAACTAATTGATTTGGATTCTGTTTGGCAGTTTTTTTAATCAATTGAAACAATGTAGATTCCTTTTCTTTTCCATCAATAATAAACGTTCCGTTAAATATTTTATGACGACAATGTTCAGAATTTACCTGCGAAAAACCAAACACTTCGCTATCAGTGAGCTTTCGATTTAATTTACGGCTAATATCTTCCAGATAATCAATCTCTTCCTGATTCAATGCCAAACCTTCATGATGATTGAAAGCCGCAATGCTATCAATATAAACAATTGATTCCGCTTTTTTAGTTACTGCGAAAACGTTCTGTCCTATGCCATTATATATTTTTTGAAGCATGGGATCGTAGGGTGCATTCTTGTCTTTCACAATATGAAATTCTTCTATTCTTGCAATACCTTCAATTCCCATAATCTGAGTAATTTCAATAGCATTAGTACACCATGGCGTTATCATTTCACGCCGCGGACCTACTAACCATGCATCTATATTTTTTTTAGTCAGCAATTCGGCATTGCCTAATAACCATATTAATTTTTTAGTGTCACCTTTTGACAGTTTTTTTAATAAATCAACTGCAATAATAGAATTAGTATGCGTTTTAAAAAATAGAATCATCTCGCCTAAAGAATTTAATATTTATATTTCCGGTGCAAAAATAATAAAAATAACATTGATTTCAAATTTATTGTTTCCATTATTTTTACCAATAAAAAAGAATAACCGTTTTTTGATTAATCTGAATAGTTATAAAAACACAATTTTACGGCTATTTGTGCAATTATAGTGAAGAATTAAGTGAAAAATAGATAACTTTGCACTTTTATTAATAAAGAAAAAATAACATAAGAGGACTTGAAAAAATATGGAAATAAAATCATTTACGATTTCAATTTTGTTGGTAATGTAATTGTTCGCCAACGACTTTTCTATTGATATAAATGCCCTATTACGGGTAAAGTGGTCTGCCGTTTTGTAGAGACGCCACAATTTGGGCGTCTCTACAATCGTTCCTCGCAAAAATACGTCTGGTTGCTTACCTGTGGAGACGCGATTAATCGGAGCATCTGCAAAACCTTGTGTTTTGCGAGAAGGCGCGTAGCGCCAGTATCTTTGTAGCCGTGTGCGTAAGCGCACGGTAAAGGATGTACAGAATATAAACAGAGCAGCGTAGCTGCGACACCTTAATTTTTCATGTTTATAAACTAATTTGCTGTTAAAAAATAT
>JAIRPX010000141.1 GCA_031256775.1 Dysgonamonadaceae bacterium | reverse complement strand
TTGCGCTCCCCTCCTTGCATCATTGAAATAATTTTGCCTGAAAGTTCAGTATTATCCATAAATCCGGTAAAAGAATCTGCACCTTGACCGTATGCAAACAGAGGTACCGGCATTCCGGTATGATCATTTGTAATAAATTCTCCCAGTACAAACCCCGTATGATAGTTTCCGTCAAGTAAAACCAGTCCGCCTGTTTCGTGGTCGGAAGTAACAATGACCAGCGTTTCGCCGTTACTATCGGCAAATTCCATAGCCTTGCCGACAACGCGGTCAAAACTAAGATATTCGTCGATACATGTTTTGATATTACGGGAATGTCCGCCTTTGTCTATTTTAGCTCCTTCAATCATCAAAAAAAAGCCCTCAGAACATTCAAGTCGCTTCACACATTTGTCAAATGCCTTTTCTATCAGGCGATAATCTGTATCGTAACTGTCTCTGTCGAAACATATAGCTTTGCGACCATGCGGTATTTTTTCAAGACTGTCTATTTTTTCGCATACGATGCGCCCCGACTTTTCGAGACGCTGCGACAGTTCCTGCATTTTTGCATTCTGCATATCGCCGCCATCAGCCACTACAAGCGTCGCAGGCGTATGTAACAAATACGACAAGATACTGTCGGTGTGATTGCGTTCGCTACAATGCGCATAAAAAGCAGCAGGAGTAGCGCCTGCAATATGATCATTGGAAACAATGCCGCATGAGACGCCTTTTTCAGACAGCAACTCAACGATATTCTTTATTTTAATTCCATTACTATCAACGCCTATATGCCTGTTGCGCGTTTTCTTTCCTGTAGCAATAGCTGTTCCTGCCGCCGCCGAATCGGTATTGTAGTCATCTGCCGAATGAGTCTGAAGAAAACCAGTATATTGGCAATTCATAACATTAAGCGCACCTCTGTTGGCTGTTGCGGCAGCCCATATTTCCGAAAACCCTGCGCCGTCGCTGATAAGCAATATTACATTTTTTGTTTTTTTACGAATATTTTCTCCATCCGGCAATGATGAATATGGACGATAGCTATCGTCAGAACGGTAACTGCTCTGGGCATATTCATTAAGGAAGCGAGCCAGTTCGTAAGGATGGTCGGTATTGATATAATCCACCCCCAGTTTGATAAAAGCCTGCCAGCAAGTTTTTGTGTCGGGATTTCCCCAGAATCGAACTTTTTTGCCAAAAGCATGTATCGAATCAACAAAAGCGCGTATTTCAAGCAATTCCTTTTCTGGGAAACGCCCCAAACCGTTCCAGTTTGAGAAAGCGCTTAACGGCGCGCTATAGAAAGCGATACGTTTCATCTGTTCGTCTGAATAGGAAATATTGCTACGTCCGTCGAACAGGAATATCCTGTCAAACGTTTTGAAACGGGCTGGCGTCGGCATGTTTCCGCTTATTACCAAGCGAACAGCATTTTTGTTTTGCTCCGTATCAAAATATTCGCGTACAGGCTGCAATAGCTTTTCGAGCGCTCGAAGCGTCGGCTCTCCGTTGGTTTTGACGTCTATCAGCAATTGCAATGAACTTCCGTCGGGATAAGCTTTACCGCCATTGAGACGTATCTGTTCCAATAGAGGATTAAGATATAACGTCTTGAAAGTAAGATTTTTATTGATTTCGTCAGGCGTATGCGCTACATACAGATTGCCGTCAACAAGAAAAATATCTGTTTCTATGGATGCGAAACGGTTGGAATATGCGTCGTGAAACGGCTGATTATTAAGATAATCGTTATGTGAATGTGCATTTTTGTTCACCGTAAAGGTTTGTGACTGAACTGCACAACATACGCCGCACAGTAGCACGATAAATATCATTTTTCTATTCATTTTGTTATATATGTTTTATAGTTTATTTTTATATTTTACGGTTGAAACCAGACTTTAACGTTATGATCGGGCATTGTTCCTCCCGTTGTTTCTTTCACCCATTTTACTAAATTCGGATTGTTTTGCTCGTTGTCAGAATAAACATAACGCACTGGTATTGGCGACAAAACCGACGGTCCCGGTTTAATGGACGGATAACCCGTGCGCCGCCATGAAGCCCAACCTTCAAATCCATTCAGGAAGGAATCAATCCACTGCTGTTCAGCTATTTGTTGCAGTCCTTTATCGGGATTGTATGCTGTTTCGGGACGAAAATAAGCCGTTTTCTGTTCTTCGGAAATAAACGGTGTTGTTTCGTCGCTGTCCTGCCCTACTCTTTGCCATTTATCGAATGACGCCCTGACAGCAGCCTTGTATGTTTCTCCTGCATTTCCCTGAATCATTTTGCGATGTATGGCTTCTGTTTTTAATAAAAGCAGTTCGCAGCAGGTCATCAGGAAAGCCCTGTTTTCTTTTCGTATGCGCTTGCCTATCACCGAATAGTCATCTTTGTTCAGACCTGTATTTTTATAAACCTCATCCTGTTCCATTGCGCTAAGTCCCGCAGTCTGACCGCGATATTCAAGTGTATGCAGCGAGTTGGAAACATGCTTCCTGTATGAATTTCCGGTTGGCGCAGCATAAATATAAAGACGTGGATCGTTAAATTTCAACAACATGTTGACCATCACGTCGCTTACCCGTTCATTGCTTTCAAAATTAACCCCGCTTCCGTCGGCTGGAGGATTCTGCATGAACCATTCATAATAATCAGGATTATTATTGTATTCAAGCGTAGCCTGATCGCTATTAGTTTCAAACACAGGATATTTGGCAGGATCACTGAATATTTTTGCAACATCCGCCGAAACATCCTTTTTCTGTGACTGACGCATCAGGATACGTATTTTCAGCGAATTGGCGAACCTGCGCCAGGCATTTGGATTGCCTTTATAGAGAATATCCCTGTTGATAACCGTTTTAACGGGCAATGCCGCAAGCAAATCGTTTGCCGTTTCCAAGTCTTCCAGCATGAGGGAATACACTTCGCTCTGACTTTGGTAATGCGAAAATTCCATACCCGAAACGTCGCCCATTCCTGCTTCTGCGTATGGAATATCGCCATAAGCGTCGGTCATAAGCGAAAGGATATATACCTTACAGATAATTGCTACGGCTTCATATTCCTGTTGCCGATTGTTTTTTGCAATGATTTTCATACGGTTAACATCCTTGATAAGACGCATCGGCACATTCCATTCTTCACGGAACGAGGCGCCCGTAAGGTTGTATCGTCCATCGCCTTCGCTTGTTCCTCCCAGCCATGCAAGATGCTGCACGTACTGCCCCGCGCGTGAACCGCTTCCCGTCATGGAACGTACTGCCCCGCTAATAATTGGCGACAGAAGCATTTCGGGCGGTACGGTAGAAGGATTGTTCGGATTGATATTTATTTCTTCAAAATTGCTGCATGAACTGCATATAAATACTGTACATATTATAAAAAAACCTATCTTTTTCATTTGATATTACTGTTTTATTTATTAAAATGAGTTTATGATAAAAAATTAAAAACGAATATTAATCGACAGCCCGTAGCTGCGTAGCGATGGCAACGACATGGTTTCCACGCCCTGATACTGTCCGTCGTAGGATGATACTTCCGGATCTATATTCGGCACTTTCGACATGAGAAATAAATTGCGTCCGGTCAGTGAAACCGACGCTGTTGACAATGGCGTATGTTTCAGCAAAGAAACAGGCAAATTGTACGTCAGTTTCAGTTCGCGGAGCTTTATATAGGATGCATCGAAAGTACCAATAACATCATTATCGTAGTAAGCTCGCCAGTAATCGCGTGCAGTCACTTTTATGCTGTTTGGCTCTCCCGTATCTATATCCACGCCGCCGCCAATTATTGTTCCGTTGCCGTCGGCGCCGCGATTCGGCAGCGATTCTTTCAGGCTGCCAGCTCTTATTCCCTCAATGAAAGTGCGGGAATAAACTACTCCTCCAATTCTTATTCCAACAAGACAGCTTAATGAAAAATGCCTGTAGCGAAATTCGTTACCAATACCGCCCGTCCAGTCGGGATTAATATTCCCCTGATAACCCCAGTCGCCATTTTCTTCCTGCGGAAAACCGTTACGGTGAGTTAACTGCCCGTTTTTGTAAATCAGGTAATCGCCATACAGCGAGCCGTAAGAGCCGTCGCCCTTAGTATTTTCCGTTCGCATTTCGAGCGAAGCCCACCGTTCCAGCTGACGTATGCGCGATACTCCAATAGACTCGGCAAGATAGTGAACTTTATTGCGATTCATCGCATAATTGATATTCAGCATCCATGTGAAATTTTTTGCAGCAACAGGCGTTAAGTTGAGCATAATCTCCAGTCCCCTGTTACTTAGTTTGCCCACATTCATCAATTTGGTGTCATATCCTGCCGAAGGATTCAGCGTTACGGGAATAATCAGGTCGGTAGTTATGCTTTTATAATAAGTGACGTCAAGTCCAAGCCTGTTGTTAAAAAATCGGCTGTCGAAGCCAAATTCGTATGACACAACCTTTTCGGGACGAATATCGGAATTGGGATAATTGTTGTTGTGGGTTGCTGATGTTTCGCCTGCCCATCCCTGAGAGATCTGGAAGTTTGCTGATGTCTGATACGGTTCCAAATCTCGACGGACAGAGGATATGCTGCCGCGTACTTTCAGGAAATTTGCCTGCTTTCTATTCATGTTGATAAATTCCGACAAGACAGAGCTTAACGATACCGAAGGATAGAAATAGGAGTTATTTTTCACAGGAAGCGCGCTCGACCAGTCGTTACGTCCTGTAACGTCAAGGAAAACGGCATTGCGATAGCTGAATTGCGCCGTACCGTAAAGCGAATTGATGCGTTTTTCCTGATAAGTATTACCCGACTTTACAGGCGTTGCATTATTCGTAATATTATACACATTCGGAATGGCAAGTTTTTCAACGATAGAGCCTAAGCGCTGCGAAACCTGCCTCATCATATTTCCGCCTGCCGAAGCCGAAACAGCAAATTGTTCAACTAAAGGCGTGGAATAGCTCAGTAGAAAATCGTGGTTTGTTTCGAGATACGAAACGTCGTCCACCTGGTAATATCCGTTGAGGTACTGCGCAGAGGATACTGCATGTCGCATTGTTCGCTTGTCATAATACATGTCGCGTCCCGACCGCAACAGCAGCCGCAGATTTGGAAGAATATCATAGGTGAGTTTTATGTTGCCAAATACGCGGTCGCGATTGTTGCCGTTCAAATTTTCGTAAGCCACAAAATATGGATTATTAAGCCGTGAGCCGTTTTCGCTCCATATCGGGGAATTTTGAACAAGGTTTCCCGAACCTTCCTTCCAGTAATCTTTTAGTTTTCTAACATCCACATTACGCGGCATATAAAGGAATATTTTCATTATTGCATCTTCATTTTTAGCGCCGTAACTTGCTCTGTTGTTGCTTCCTGAATTGATGTAATTGATAGCTGCGTCGATCCTCAGATTTGGTTTAAGCGCATATCCGGCGCGCAGGCTTATATCATTGCGTGCAAGGTCTGTATTAGGTACGATACCTGCCTGGCTCATATTTGTAAATGAAAGATGAAAATTCAGTTTTTCATCTTTTCCTTCCACAGCAATATTATTGGTAAAGGTATGTCCTGTCTTAAAAAAATCTTTCAACTGGTTGGGATAGGCAATAAACGGTGTTGGTATCCTTTCGCCGGTCTTCGGATCGATGGGAGAATCCCATTGCGGGAGAAGTCGCCCGTCCATGCGCGGTCCCCAGTTTTCTATCACGTTGTCGTTTGTGCCTCCGCCTTTTCCGTCGGTGTAAGCATACTGTCCGTTACGTCCCTGTCCATATTCATACTGATATTCCGGCAATTTCAGAGGCGTTTCCATGCTGAAACTCGAATTGTAGGTCACGCCTGTTCCCTTCGCATTTTTCCCCGATTTTGTAGTAATAAGAATTACGCCGTTAGATGCTCTTGCTCCATACAGGGCTGCCGCATTAGGACCTTTCAGCACAGTAAGCGTTTCTATGTCATTAGGATCTATTTCTCCTGCGGCATTGCCATAATCGACTTCGCCTTCGCCGCCCGTAAAATTGGGATTGTTAAAATCCTGACGCCCAGTAAATGAACGTGTTGACTGTTCGTTATTATTACTGATTGGGATACCGTCAACCACAAAGAGCGGTGAATTATTGTAATTGTAGCCTGTCACGAAATTTTGTCCCCTGATCTGAATATTCGACGAAGCGCCAACGCCTCCAGATGAATTGGTTATCTGCACTCCGGCAACGCGATTGCTCAACGCATTGAGCAAATTTGTTTCGCGTGATTCAAGAAGCGTCTTGCCTTCAATCTTCTGAACAGAATATCCAATAGATTTGGTTTCGCGCGTAATGCCGAGAGCCGTAACAACTACTTCTTCTATCTGATTCATGTTTTCCCGCATGGAAACATCAATAACACGCCGGTCGCCAATTTTCATTTCTACAGTCTGATAACCGATATAAGAAAAAACAAGCGTCGCCTGATTCGACGATTCGACAGTGATTGAATATTTCCCGTCGATTCCGGTAATCGTACCGTTTGTTGTCCCTTTAATTGAAACGCTGGCTCCCGTCAAAATTTCGCCGCTTTCCGCATCACTTACTATTCCAACAATAACCGAGTTACCTGGTTCTGTTTGTCCAAACGAATGGCTCGAATACACACAGCATATATTCAGCAGAAGAGCCATTTTTAACATTCTTTTTATAACACTTTGCATAAGAGTGAAAAAATATTTATTTATAAATCTTAATTGTTGCGCAAAAGTAGAGGAAGGATGTAACAAAAAGGCTTCAAAAAAGATAAATCCGTATAACAAATCTTATTAGAGTTTAGAGTTTAGAGTTTAGAGTTTAGAGTTTAGTTATTAGTTGTCAGTTGTCAGTTATCAGTTTTTTAGCGCGGGTTTACAATACGTGCCGCTATATAATAACGTAGAAACAGGCACGTATGAATGTCCTATACGGGTAGGGTGTTCAAAATGATGTTCCCAAAAATGAGACAATACGAAGAGGGATTTCAAAGCCGCGACAGCATCCCGTAGAGATGCATAGCTCGGTAGAAAATGCAATCCTGACGGATTGCAAATTTTGTCCTGTACGGTAAAATGGGATCATCTGCAAAACCTTGTGTTTTGCGAGAAGGCGCGTAGCGCCAGTATCTTTGTAGCCGTGTGCGTAAGCGCACGGCTACAAAGATGTCGCAGCTACGCTGCTTTTGTTCAGCACGGTTTAAAAGAATTTGCAGAGTAGCTGTTTTACGAAGTAATGCAAGAAAAGTTTTTTTAACGAGACAAGGATTCTCCCCCGCCTGCGGTTATGAAAATTTTGTCCTTTCAGGACATTTTTACTTCTAATCCGCATTATCAATATCTAAACTCTAATATCTAATATCTAAACTCTAATAAGCGCGGTTTGCGGTGGTCAGCAAAGCATACGCTTTCTCTGCATCCAACCTGTTAGGTCTTAAAGACCTAACAGGTTTTTAACAGGGGTTTGGAGTGAGGTGTATTCAGGCAGCAGGTTGTTG
>JAIRPX010000138.1 GCA_031256775.1 Dysgonamonadaceae bacterium | reverse complement strand
TCGCAGCTACGCTGCTCTGTTTATATTCCGTACATCTTTACCGTGCGCTTACGCACACGGCTACAAAGATACTGGCGCTACGCGCCTTCTCGCAAAACACAGGGTTTTGCAGATGATCCATTTAATTGGCTTGCCTTATAAAATAAATAGAGAACGGGAAAATTTATCTTTTTCCCGTTCTCAGTTTATTTATATTTAATTACTAATTAACGTTTTTGCTGTTGTTTCAGCTGTTTCCGTTTTTGCATTTCGTATGCTAATGGTGCAGCTACAAACAATGAAGAAAGCGTTCCGATAATTACCCCAAGCATCATTGCAAAAGAAAAACTCCTGATGGAATCGCCTGCAAAGATAAAGATAATCAACAACACTAAAAGCGTACTGAACGATGTATTGAATGTTCTGTCTAAGGTAGAATTTAGCGCTCCGTTGAAAATTTCAAATTTATCACGTTTAGGATACAGATGCGTATATTCGCGGACACGGTCGAAAATAACCACTTTATCGTTAACAGAATATCCAACTACTGTCAGGATAGCTCCAATAAATGTCTGGTCAATTTCCAGCGAGAATGGAACAATTCCCCAAAGCAGAGCATACATCCCTATAATAAACAGGGTATCGAATGCCAGCGCTATAATTGTACCTGTACTGTAAGAAAAATCTCTGAACCTGATGAAAACATACAGAGCAATAGCTATTATTGAGAAAATAATCGCCCAGATAGCGCTTGTTTTCATGTCGTCGGCAACGCTCGGACCTACTTTCTGAGAACTTAAAATGAAAGCTTTATCAGGATTGATAAAATCATCGTAGGAAGTTCCTTCCGGCAGGAATTTATTCAAAGCATCGTAGATTTTCTGAGTGATTTCCTTGTCAATGCTCAAATCGTTTGATGCAATTTTATAATTGGTAGAAACCCGCACCTGATTAGATGTCCCTATTGTAATTACGCTTGGCGTATGATTGTCAAAATAAGGATCTAACAGTTCCTGAGCTTCTACAGTATTGATCGGTTGATCAAATTTTATTTTATAATTGCGCCCGCCCGTAAAATCAATACCCTGATTCATTCCTCTGAATAGCTGAGCGCCTAAACAGATAAGTGCGAGGGTAATGGTAATTGTATATAACAGTTTTCTTCCTTTCAGAAAATCATACTCAGGATTAACCAGGAAGTTTTTGGAAATAGGCGTAGTGAAAGAAAGGTTCATCAATTTGCCTTTTCCTAATAATCCCGTATAAACTAAGCGCGTTAAGAACACTGAGGTAAAGAACGATATGACGATACCTATTATTAGAGTTAATGCAAATCCCTGTATCGGACCAGTACCGAAAGTAAACAGGATAATACCGGTAATTAATGAAGTCAGGTTTGCATCGAAAATAGCGGAGAACGCTTTTTGATAACCTTCTTCAACGGCTTTTTTGAGTACTTTGCCGCCTCTTATTTCTTCTTTGATGCGTTCATAAATCAACACATTAGCATCTACTGCCAGCGCCAATGCCAGCACTATACCGGCAATACCTGAAAGGGTTAACACTACGTGGAAAGACGCCATTACGCCCAATGTGAAGAACAGGTTTAATATTAAAGCTCCGTTAGCTATAATTCCAGGCTTAAAACCGTACATTATAATTAGATACAGCATAAGTATCAACAAAGCGAAAAGGAAAGACAGGAAGCCTTGATTGATAGCCTGCTGTCCTAAAGACGGTCCTACTACGTCTTCCTGAACAATGTGTGCCGGAGCCGACATCTTACCTGATTTCAGCACGTTAGCCAAGTCTTTTGCTTCTTCTGGAGTGAAGTTTCCGGTGATTCTTGAAGAGCCGCCTGCAATTTCGGATTCTACACGGGGATAGGAATAAACGTGATTATCCAATACGATAGCAATACATTTGCCTATATTGTCTCTGGTTAATCGCGCCCAAGTTTTTGATCCTTCGCTGTTCATCGTCATGCTTACTTCTGAAGCAGAAGAGTGTTGCGAAAAATCGTCACGGGCGTCGGTAATAACATCGCCATTTAAAATTGGTCGCGGTTTGCCGTCTATGTAATTCACTTTTAAAGCAACCAGGTCATAGTAATTTTCATCTTTGTCAACAGGTTTAACGCCCCATTTCAAACTCAATTTGTAAGTTTCAAATAAAGCTTTTACTCGTGAATTATTAAGAAACTGATCCACCTTGCGCATATCGGATTTGCTCACGCGGGCTACGGTTGGTGTTTGCGATGTTTGCGAAGGATGTATTCCCAATAAAGAGAAAAGCGGATACAGTTTATTGTCTAATCCCGTTGGTTCAACAACTTCCGGTTCTTTATTAATTGCTGTGTCGGTTAACGCCTGATTGTTCAGCGAATCATTTTCTGTAACTGCAATTATATTTGTATTTTCTTCGGAATCAACTGTTTGTGGAGCAGGAGCCGTTTCTTCTGAAACAGATGTAGCGCTTTGTATAGAATCGCGTATAATATCGTTTGCCATTGATAAAGTTCTGTGAATTTCGGATTCCATATACGTTTCCCAAAATTCCAGGTTGGCTGTTCCCTGCAACAGTGAACGCACACGTTCAGGCTCTTTTACGCCGGGAAGTTCAATTGAAATCCTCCCGTCTCTTTCCATACGTTGAATATTTGGAGCAACAACCCCAAAACGGTCTATACGGGTGCGGAGTACATTAAACGAATTGTCAAATGCGCTTTTAACTTCTGTCCTTAAAACAGCAACTACCTGTTCATTAGTACTTTTGGAAGAAATTTTATCTTTCAATTCATAAGTACCGAAAATAGCCGACAAACGCGCATTCGGGTCTAATGTTCTATATTGCTCTGCAAAAATAGCAATAAAATCATTTTGCCCCTTCTCCTGCAATTCGCTTGCATTAGCCAGCGCCTGATTAAAAACAGGATTGGTGTTGTAATCCGAAAGGGAGCGAAGCACGTCTGCTGGGCTGATTTCCATAATCACATTCATACCGCCTTTCAGGTCAAGACCAAGATTGATTTCCATAGCACGACATTTTTTCAATGTATAACCCAGCCATACATTCTGGGTGGCTATAGAATCTAAATAGAAACTCTCTAATACCGGATTTCCACCGGAATATTCTTTCGCTTGCGTATAAAACTTATTTGTCACTACTGTAAACGACAAATAAAAGAGACTTACCAGAGTAAGTGCAATTGCGAGAAACTTTACTAATCCTTTGTTCTGCATTTCAAATTTATGTTTGTTTTTTAATATTAATCATTAAAGACGCTCTTTTTGAGCCTGCAAATATAATTCTTTTTTCTTAATATTTCAATAATTCTTTTTTTAAGCTATGAAAAATAATATGTTAACCCATTTTTTTTGAGGCGTCAACTTGTCTTTACGAAAAAAAAACATGTAATTTTCCCCTGTAAATTTCTGGATTGCTTTGCCGTGAATGGTTCGCAATTACGAACACAGAGCAACGTAATTGCGAAAGCGAAGCCTGAAGCAATCCATAGAATTTTTATTTGTTTGTGTGTAATTTGAAAATTTCATGTACCTTTGCATCGCATTTTTAATATATAAATTCATGAAAAAATTAAAAAGAGTCGCTGCTATTCACGACATTTCAGGATTCGGGAAATGTTCATTAACGGTTGCTTTGCCGATTATTTCAGCAGCAGGCATAGAAACTACCGTGCTGCCGACAGCTGTATTATCCACACATACAGGCGGATTTACGAATTTCACCTATCGCGATTTAACGGAAGACATGCTGCCTGTCACCCAACATTGGAAATCTCTTGATATTCAGTTCGACGCTATCTACACAGGATTTTTAGGCTCTTTTGAGCAGTTGAACTTGGTAACTCAGTTTTTTGAAACATTTAAAACAAGAGACAATATTATTTTAGTTGATCCGGTGATGGCAGATAATGGTGAAATGTATAAGATTTTTTCGCCTGAATTTGCCGAAGGTATGAAGGAATTATGCAAAAAAGCCGATATAATCGTTCCTAATATTACTGAAGCTTCGTTCCTCTTGGGAGAAACCTATAAAGAAGGTCCTTATACTCAGGAATATATCAATGACTTATTGAAAAAATTGAGCGATTTAGGTCCTGAAAAAGTCGTTTTGACCGGTGTTTTTTTCAATAATGAAGAATTAGGCGCAGCTGCATACGATGCTACAAAAGGCGATATTGCTTATGCTTTTGAAAAACGTGTACCAGGCTATTTTCATGGAACGGGCGATGTTTTTGGCTCTGCCTTATTGTCGGCAGTTTTAAATGATTTCAGCTTGAATGAGGCTACGGAAATAGCTGTCAGATTTACTACTTCTGCTATAAGGAAAACTGCAGAAGCAGGTACTGATATTCGTTTCGGAGTTAATTTTGAACAAACTATTCCGGAGTTTTTAAAATACCTCAGATTGATTTAAAAATTAAAATTGAAAATGTTTTAATATGAAAAAGATTGTGGCTTTTATTTTTATTGCGACTTGTATGTTGTCTTGCGACGTCGCGCAACAGCTCATGGGTACATATAATATGACCCAGTGCAAATATGAATACAATTCTATCTCAGGATTGACTTTGGCTGGAATTAACATGCAAAATATCAGCAGTTTGTCTTCGTTAAATCCAGTGTCGGCTGCTAATTTGATTGCAGCATTTGCTTCTCCTAATGGAAGTTTACCTTTGAATTTTGTTCTGAATATAGATGTAACAAATCCCGGAGTTCAGACAGCTTTACTGAATGGTTTAAGTTATATCCTTGAAATAGACGGGATTGAAATGACGCAGGGAGTGCTGAACAAACAGATAAAAATCGGATCGGGGCAAAAAACCGTTCTGCCGGTAAGTATGGCTTTTGATTTAAAGAAAGTCCTGAGCGGTAAATCAATGGACGCTGTTAAAAATCTGGCATTCAACTTCTCAGGAATCGGCACAGGTGCAAGTAATGTTACTTTCCGCCTGAAACCAAGTTTCAATGTAGGAGGAAAAACATTTAATAGCCCTAATTATATTCCTGTTTCTTTCACCTTGAAAAAAACGTAAGTTAAAATCTCATTAGTATGTTTTGTTCATCGTCATTGCAAGGCGAAGCAATACAGGGAAAAACTAAAAACTATTTGCTGGCGCGAAAGCACAAAGCCGCGCCAGCAAATTCATAATTCATAATTCATAATTCATAATTTATAATTTATAGTTCATCCTCTGAAAAATAATTTACGATAATGGAAAATAAAAATCTCTTTCGGCTTAGACGCATCCGCTACTGCATTGTCAAAGTCGAATATCTGGCAAACAAACTTCACAGTTACAATAACTTTGAAAAACAATGGGTGGAGCAGGACGCAATCATCCGCAATCTTGAAATCATCTGCGAAGCATCCTACAAATAACAAAAATATGCCATTATATATTCCTGATAATTTACCGGCTATAGAAATCCTTAAACAAGAAAATATTTTTGTGGAGGATATACATACACAGCTTTCACGCACACTCAAAATAGCTCTGCTGAACTTGATGCCATTGAAAATTATTACAGAAACTGATTTTGTACGTCTGTTTTCGCATACTCCTTTGCCTGTGGAAATTGATTTCATTAAGATAAAAAGTCACCAGAGTAGAAATACATATCCCGAACATTTGAATGTTTTTTACAAAAATTTTGAGGACATAAGAAACAAACGATACGATGGAATGATTATAACGGGTGCGCCCGTTGAACTGATTGATTTTGAAAAGGTTGACTACTGGAACGAATTAAAGGAAATCTTCGACTGGACTTCCGAACATGTTGGCAGTTCACTGTATATCTGCTGGGGCGCTCAGGCTGCTCTTTACCATTTTTACGGCATCCCCAAATATCAACTTAAAAAGAAAATGTTTGGAGTGTTCAAACACAGGATCAATGAGCATGGAATACAGCTTTTTCGTGGATTCGACGATGAATTTTACGTCCCACACAGTCGTCATACGGAAATAAAAAAAGAAGACATACTGAAAGTTCCCGAACTGAAACTGCTGTCGGAATCTGACGAATCGGGCGTATATCTTGTTATGGCAAAAGGCGGACGCGAAATTTTCATCACCGGTCATTCGGAATATGCCTCAAATACGCTGGAAACAGAATATTTTCGCGACAAAAATAAAGGTTTACCAATTGAAATCCCCGTCAACTATTATGTGGATGATACGCCGGAAAAGGGATATGTTGCCCGCTGGCACGCGCATGCTCAGTTATTGTTTGAAAACTGGCTCAATTATTATGTGAAAAATCCGTAAGCTAAAAGCATACGGTTAAGCACCGTTCATCGTGAACTGTGTCTTGTTAATCGTTGTCAAGGCTTACAAAGCCGCGCCAGCGAAAGAGTAAGTAAACGAGGGTGAGTAAACGAGTAAACAAGTAAACGAGGGGTAAGTAAACAAGTAATTATATTCTGCACGGCGTGGTTTTGTGCATCGTCATTGCGAGCGTTAGCGAAGCAATCCAGTGCTGAAAACTGAAAACTGAAAACTGGTAACTAAAAACTAATTTCTGGATTGCTTCAGGCTTCGCCTTCGCAATGACGTTGCACAAAACCATGTCGTGCAGAGTATAGATAAAAAAAGTATCGCTGCTATGCTAATTTATCAAGCATCTGTACACAATAAACGCCGGTTTAAAATATCCATTCTGAACAACGTGCAAATTTACAATTATTATTTTAAAAATAAATAGTATTAGAGAAAAAATATCAATAAAATGTTGTTAATTTTGTCAAGCCAATAGTTTAATCTGCTAAAAAACTGGGTTTTATTGATTTTTTTAAAATCAGCTCCGCACTTGCGATACAGCTTGCAAAGTTGCGTCAGTTTTAAACGCGCATCATACATCTTGCATCTTGTAATTGTCTATTTTAAACCGGCGTTTTTTTTATACGGTTAAAAAACACATCTAACATGTTAAACAATAAATATTTATAAACAATTTAATTCTATTTTTCATGATGAAACTGTATTATCAGAATTTCAAAAAAAGGTTTAAGTGTAAAATCTTTTTATTGCTTCTTTTTGGTTTCGCATCTTTCGCATTTGCAAGAGCGCAGAATGTGGTTACAGGAACTGTAACCGATCACAACAATGACCCGCTTGTCGGGGTTAGCGTAGCTGTCAAAAACACCTCGCAGGGTACGATGACAGATATTAATGGACGATACAGCATTACCGTAAATAGTACTGATGCTGTTCTGGTATTTTCGTATTTGGGATGTACGCCGCAGGAGCTTAGGGTAGGTTCGCAAACAGTAATTGACGTAACCCTTACCGAAGATGTAACCAGTCTTGATGAGGTAGTCGTAGTAGGCTATGGCGTACAGCGCAAGCGCGACCTCACAGGCGCAGTATCGTCCGTGAAAATGGGCGATGCGCCGGTAGGCACTTTTTCTACAGCAAGCCATGCCCTTGCCGGTAAAGCAGCTGGATTGCGGGTAACGCAGGCTACGGCGCAACCTGGAGCTGGCGCAACATTCCGTATAAGGGGCGAAACGTCTATCAATGCGGGCAACGAACCTCTGATTATCATTGACGGTTTTCCCGTGTCGCGGTCGTCGTCGCCGGGTAGCGGAAACAGATATGAAGCAGGCAGCCAGGACAATGCTCTGGAAATGATTAACCCAGCCGATATTGAGAGTATTGAAGTTCTCAAAGATGCTTCAGCAACGGCTATCTATGGCTCGCGTGCCGGACACGGAGTAATTATTGTTACTACCAAGCGAGGCAAGGAGGGTAAAATCAACGTTACATATTCGGGCAATGCCGCTGTGCAAACGATAGCAAAAAACTACGACATGCTTGATGCGTCACAGTGGATGACCGTGAATAATATGTATTATCAGGAACAGTGGCGGCGTACTTACGGGCAGGGTATTTATGCCGGTTATGTAACGCCTCCGGCTACTTCCAAAACATTTGACGAATGGATGACGGGGCTGGCGCCTGCACACTATTACACGCAGCAGGAGATTGCCAGCGCCAAAACAACCGACTGGCTAAAAGAGGTAACTCAAACAGGTTTTCAGCAGTCGCACAATGTATCGCTAAATGGAGGCAGCGAAAAAAACAAGTATCTTGCCTCTGTGAACTATTTTGATCAGAAAGGCGTTATGAAAAACAGCGACATGAATCGAATTACGCTAAACCTAAATGACGATTACACCATTTCAAAATATGTTAAAGCAGGTATATCGTTGAATATTAGCCGCAACAAGTACGACAACGTTCCTCTTGGCACGCTTATGAATGAAGGTGTGGGTATTATAGGTTCGGCGCTGCGTTTTGACCCGTATTTGCCCGTGCGCGAAAATGGCAAATATTCGGAATCAAGGCTCTATCCGCAGATCCCAAATCCCGTGTCACTGCTTGAACTCACTGATATTACTACAAAAGACCGCGTCCTCAGTTCAGGATATTTATCGGTAGAACCTGTCGCAGGATTAACTCTGAAAACCACGCTGGGCTTCGACCGCCGCTCTGTAAAACGGCAACAGTATCTTCCTTCAACAACTCTGCACGGAAGAGCTGCAAATGGCACGGCAACGCAGAATTATTCTGACAGCGAGGACTATCTGTTCAATCTGACGGCAAACTATATGAAAACCATAGACAAACACAGTTTTACCGTTCTGGCAGGCTATGAGTATCAAAAATTTAATGGCTCGTCTTTCAATGCCTCTGTTTCCAATTTTCCTATCGACGGTTTTCTGTTCAACAACATGGGAAGCGGTACGCTGAATAAGAGCATTGACTCTTCAGGAAGCAGTAGCGCGCTGGCGTCTGTGTTTGGGCGCGTTAACTACTCGTTTGCCGACAAATACCTGTTCACCGCAACTATCCGTACTGACGGTGCAAGCAATTTCAATCCCGACTATCGCTGGGGAGCATTTCCAAGTGTGAGCGCAGGATGGCGTTTTGTGGAAGAATCGTTTATGGAAAGCGTAAAGCCGGTACTGTCTAACGGAAAACTGCGCGCAGGCTGGGGACAGACAGGTAATTCCAGCGTTGGAAACCGTACTTTGGACTATTTTGGCAGTGCAGGCAATTATGCTTTCGGTGATACTGGTTACAAAGGAATAGCAGTTACCGAACTTGGAAACAAATCCATTACATGGGAAACTACTACAGAATGGAACATCGGATTAGATCTTGGATTTCTAAACAATCGCATTAACCTTTCGGCAGAATATTACGACCGTGTAATTTCCGATCTGCTGGTAACAAGCAAAGCGCTGCCAATGTATTACGAGCTTACTTCGATAGCTGGAAACATAGGCAAAACGCAAGGACAGGGTTTTGAAGTTACATTAAATACTGTGAATGTTAAAAACCGAGATTTTGTTTGGGCAAGCGACCTGACGTTTTATACTTATACAGACCGCTGGAAAGAACGTTCTCCGACATGGGTTCCTTATGCTTATCAAAGCGTTAATGACCCTATCCGCGCACTGTTCTATTATAAGTCGGACGGATTGTTGAAAGCTGGCGAGCAGCGTCCGGCATGGCAACCTGCATTGCTGCCGGGTCAGGTTAAACTGAAAAACCTGCATGATGAAGAAGGCAATCCCAACGTAATAGACCAGCATGACCGCATACTTATTGGCAGCAGCGACCCTGACTTTATGTTCGGTTTCAACAACACGCTTCGCTGGAAAAACTTCGATCTCAACATCTATCTGTATGGAGAAGTGGGACGCTGGCGCGTGGCAAGTTATTACGACGACTTCATTCCTTACGCCACCAAACCTTTCAGTACGGCTAACGGCGCCGGAATGTTAAACCTCTCCACAAATGCGTTAAACAGCTGGACAATGGATAATCAGAATACGGATGTACCAAGCATGTTCCAAGCAAGTTATGATAATGGAGATTATTTTATGCGTAAAATATCGTTCCTTCGCTGTCGCAATATAACGCTTGGCTACACTGTTCCCGGTCTTAAAAAGTATGTAAACAACATCAGGGTTAATCTCAGCGTTAATAATCCGTTTGTTGTTAGCAACTGGAATGGTCTTGATCCCGAAACGGACTATAA
This sequence comes from Dysgonamonadaceae bacterium, assembly GCA_031256775.1. GTDB lineage: Bacteria > Bacteroidota > Bacteroidia > Bacteroidales > Azobacteroidaceae > Azobacteroides. The sequence goes on along the minus strand of JAIRPX010000138.1, from coordinate 3,408 downwards.
CAGCAGTTCTACGATGACCGAAAATAATGCAAGTTATTCATATCCCAATGTGAGAACTTTCAGCTTGGGTTTAGATATTAGTTTTTAATTTTAATTTTTTATCATTATGAAAAAGATATTATTTTTCAATATAATAGCAGCTGCAACACTTATGCTGTTTACGGGCTGCGAACTGACGTCGGAAGAATACAGTAAAATATCTTCTGATTTGTACCCGACAACAGAGCGAGATGCTCAGGATATGGTTACCGCTGCATACGTTGCATTAGGCAATAACGACTATAGCGGAGCTTTTTGCTGTGCTACAGGATTCCATCTCCTGAGTGATGCCGCAACCGACCAGTTTGTGTGCGGCTGGGGCGGCGCAAACTGGTATCCTCTCGTAACCGGCGACTTAAATAACGAAGACGGCTCACGCAACCCGCGACGTTTGTGGAGCGACGAAAACAGAATTAGCCGTATAGGACGAATGGAGCTTGCCATAGACCGCATAAAAGGTATTGCGATGGATGAAACCCTGAAAAACAGATATATTGCAGAACTGGAATGTGGACAGGGATTTTTGGCGTTCCTGTTGTGGGACTTGTATGGCGGAATAGTCATAGCCGATCTTGAAACTCTCAAAAAACCGGAAGACGAGAAAATACTGCCGCGCAAAACGAGCGATGAGACCGTTGCCTACATTGAAAGCAAACTTAAAAGTACTTTTAACATCCTGCCCAAAACTATTCCATACGGTAATGCCAACTATGGACGGTTCACAGAAGGTTTGGTTCATACGATACTGTTAAAACTCTATATGCAAACCAAACAGTGGGCTAAGGCAGAAACCGAAGGAAGGGAGCTTATGAAGCCGGAATATGGCTATGCTCTTGTTACCGACAAAGGCGGACGCGAGAGCGCTTATGCTAATATTTTCAGCGACGCCAATGAAGGCAACAGCGAAACTATCTGGGCGGTGAACGAATTGCGTGATTTCAGTTCGCATAATTGGGGAGCGCACGTGTCAGACTGGTGGGGCGACGGCTACAGAATGAGGCGAGAATTTCTCAACACCTTTGAAGCTGGCGACACACGCAATGGAACGCAACTTATTGTTGACGACGGCAGAGCAATGGGCATTCAGCCGTTAAAATACGAGATGGGCAACGCTGACAATCTGGAGGCAATATACACCGACTGGATTGTATATCGCTATGCCGACGTTCTCACTCTGCTTGCAGAAGCAATTGTTAAAAAAAACAATTCAGTTACGCCGGAAGCAATTGATCTACTCAATCAGGTACGCACCCGCGCCGGACTTGCTGTATACGCGGCAGCCGATCTCCCCGATGTAAATACTTTCATAGACAAACTGCTGTGGGAACGCGCTCACGAACTGTGGTTTGAGGGTTGCCGACGTCAGGATTTGATTCGTAATGACAGGTACAGAAGCACGATGGTGCAAAAGCGGCTTGAACTCGGCGAGTCTGGTCCCGTAACGCCAGCCACCGAAGAGCAGTATCATTTGTTTCCTTTGCCATCATCTGCCATAAACGAGTTCCGCAAAGGTGGTTTTGCAAACCAGCAAAATCCCGGATACGGAGACTGATAATTGCAACTCAATCCTGTAAAAAGGAACTTTTCATAGAAGGGACTGTCTTTTCAGGCAGTCCCTTTTTATATTCGGCACGGTATTGTGTGTCTTGTGCTACGTGTCATTACTTCAGGCTCCGCAATGACGATGAACGATACACGATGAACGTGCTGGTATGAAAGAGAAATAACGATTAGAGGCGTGTTTTCAGGAATAAATTACCCCAAAGTGGCGATATTTTTGGAAAAATTCATATTAGTAACGGAAGTAACAGAAAAAAATGTAATTTTACAGACGAAAGTGCTTGTGAAAATATAAACAACAAGTATGAAAAGACTGTTTGGAAAATATTTAAAAAATGCAAAATTTACTATTCATAAAACCTCTTTATATCTCTGCTTTTCCTGCTGATGAAAGGCGAAATTTTGGTGATTTGCTTGCGCTTGCCGAAACCCAAACCAAGATGCGTCTTAAAATCGAAAAACTCGACGACGAACTTCTGGCTTTTATCATTTATTGGGAGTTTGAAAGTTTTGTTTATGTAGAACATTTTGCTGTAAATGAACAGTTTAGAGGGAAAGGACATGGCGGAAAAATTTTTAGAGAATTTCTGCAAAACGCCCGAAAATCTGTAATATTGGAAGTTGAGCCGCCTGAAAACTTGGCAGCCGAAAAGCGCATAAAATTTTATGAGCGTTCAGGAATGATTTTGCAGCATTTCCCATATATGCAACCACCTTACAGCCATGATAAAAATCCAGTTAACATGCTAATTATGAGCAGCAAATACATAACCAAAAACGATTTTGAGAAAATAAAAAACGAGATTTTTGAGAAAGTTTATAATCCTGAACTTTGATTTTAGGGATGGTTATTATTCCAAATTAAGAGTATAAATAAAAATAATTTTGCAATTTGCATTGAAAATTACAATAAAAAGTATTACTTTTGTAGCCTCATTTTAGGCCCGGGTGGTGAAATTGGTAGACACGCCACTTTGAGGGGGTGGTGCCGGTTTTCGGCGTGTGGGTTCAAATCCCGTCCCGGGCACAATTACAAATCCTGTTAAGTCTTCAAAAACTTGACAGACTTTTTTATGTGTGCCGCGCATGGCAAATAACTTTGTTCACCCGTAAAACCCTGTGTTTTGATAGAAGGCGCGTAGCGCCAGTATCTTTGTAGCCGTGTGCGTAAGCGCAAGGTAAAGGATGTACGTAATATAAACAGAGCAGCGTAGCTGCGATACCTTAATTTTTATTCATTTCATGTTTATGAATTAATTTGCTGTTAAAAAAGATGTCGCAGCTACGCTGCTCAGGGAAAGGTTTGTGTTTTCCAACCGTGCGCTTACGCACACGGCTACAAAGATGTTGCAGCTACGCTGCTTTTGTTCTGCACGGTTTTGTGCAACGTCATTGCGAAGGCGAAGCCTGAAGCAATCCAGTAAAAAACTGAAAACTGATAACTAAATTCTGGATTGCTTCGCTAACGCTCGCAATGACGTTGCACAAAAACATACCAAGCAGAGTATAGGTTCTGGTTTCCTGACTGTGCGCTTATGCACGATATTGGCGCTACGCCCTTTTCGCAAAACACAAGTTTTTACCGGTGAACGCCCTTTTTTGCTCACGTTGAAAATTTTGCATATTTTGTTATTGCTATTTGCAGAAAAATATCTAACTTTGCCGTCTGGCATAAAAATAAGAAATACTGTGCCATAAAATGAAACAAACGCGCGTGTTGCGCTGAATATAAAAGACATTTTTTAAAGAAAGCGTTAGCTTCTATTCGGCTTTTCCTGAAACCTGAGAAACTTCAAAAAAGCACCCAAG
>JAIRPX010000065.1 GCA_031256775.1 Dysgonamonadaceae bacterium | reverse complement strand
TCACCATGCAGCCGCGAACGGCTGAATTTTCAGCAAGGTCGGCTTTCAAGACTAAATCGTTGTACCATTGGGCATAATTTTCGCTTCTTGAAGTCAGTTCTTTTATTTCTACTGCCATTTGTAACTGTTTTTTTAATTGAAAGGGCAAAAGTACAAAATAATTATGTAATTTTGTGCGTTTTTCAAAAATTCATTATGATATGGCTAAACGTAAACCTGCGGAAAAGCAAACTAAAGGCGCAGCTCAATCTTCTAAAATAAAAGATTTCATTACAAGCAATACAACCCGTTATATTGCCGGTTTATTTATTTTTTCTTTTGCCTTTTTCGCTTTTCTTTCTATGGTTTCTTTCTTTTTTACAGGCAACAGCGATCAGAGTAAAATCGAAAATATATCTTTTTTTCACTGGGGAAGAGTCGATAATATCCAGAACTGGGCGGGATTGCGCGGAGCCATACTTGGCGATATTCTGGTGAACAGATGGTTTGGCGTTTCCACTGTTTTTTTAGTTTACTTCGTCGCAATAGTTGGACTTAAAATGATGAAAACCAAATATTTCAATCTTCTTAAAATCTTTATAATCTGTTCTATTTTAACGATATGGTCGTCGTCGGCTCTTGCCTTCTTCTTTGGGAAATTATTCGGAGATACAGCTTTTTATATCGGAGGAAAACATGGACGGATTCTTTCTGGATTGTCTGTCGCAAATTTCGGGATATTCGGTACATTCCTTATCTTGCTTGTATTTTTCGTTATTATAATGGCTGCTCTCAGCCGGAAAACTATTCCGTTTTTAACAGGTCTTTTTTCCAAAAAACAAAAAGAAAACGGCGAATCTGAAGAAAATGAAAGCAGCAGGAAAAAAACATGGTGGAAAAGAAAAACGGAAAATGAAGAGAAAGATGAAAATGATGAAGATTTTGTGCCGCAAAACGATAAGCCTAACATACTTGTCGTTGATAGCGACAGTAAAAAAGATCCTTTTTCTATTCAGGAAGATATTGATATGGATATTTCCATACCGGAAGATGAGATTTATATCCCTGATTCCGAATCGAAAAAGAGGGATAATTTAGAAATTGAAAAAGATGACAGCCTTGTTCCGCCGCCTTCAAGCGAAGATGATGATCTGCTGGAAGAATTAGGCGTGTATGATCCTACGCTTGATTTGTCGCAATACGAACATCCTCCTATTGATTTATTGAAAAAATATAACTATTCTTCCGATAATCAAATTGATATGAAGGAACAGAATAACAATAAAGACCAAATCATCAAAACGCTTGAACATTATAATATAAAAATAAAATCAATTAAAGCTACCGTAGGTCCCACTATTACGCTTTATGAAATAGTGCCTGAAGACGGCGTGCGAATTTCCAAAATACGCAATCTGGAAGACGATATTGCAATGAGTCTTAAAGCATTGGGAATACGTATCATAGCGCCAATGCCAGGCAAAGGAACAGTTGGAATTGAAATCCCTAACAAAGATCCGCAAATTGTTTCCATGCACTCAATTATAGCTTCCAGGAAATATCAGGAATCAACTTTCGATCTTCCAATTGCTTTGGGGAAAACGATTACCAATGAAGTATTTATGGTTGACTTAACGAAAATGCCACACTTGCTTGTTGCAGGAGCTACAGGGCAAGGTAAATCGGTGGGACTTAATGCAGCAATAACGTCAATGCTGTATAAAAAGCATCCTGCCGAATTGAAATTTGTGCTGGTTGACCCTAAAATGGTAGAATTTAATATTTATTCAGTTATCGAGAAACATTTCCTTGCCAAATTGCCCGATGAAGCCAATCCTATTATAACGGATTTTACAAAAGTGGTTCATACGCTCAATTCGCTTACAAAAGAAATGGACGACCGCTATATGCTTTTAAATCAGGCAAGTACGCGAAACGTAAAAGAATATAACGACAAGTTTATCAACCGGCGGCTTAATCCTCGCAAGGGGCATCATTTTATGCCTTATATTGTAGTAATCATCGACGAGTTCGGCGATTTAATTATGACTGCCGGAAAAGAAATAGAGCTTCCTATTGCACGTATCGCTCAAAAAGCGAGAGCTGTAGGGATTCACATGATTATTGCAACTCAGCGACCGACTACTAACATTATTACAGGAACAATTAAAGCGAATTTTCCCGCCCGTGTGGCTTTCAGGGTTATGGCAATGATTGATTCCCGCACAATTCTGGATAATCCCGGCGCAAATCAGCTGATTGGACGGGGCGACCTTTTGTTCACTCAGGGGAGCGACATGACCCGTGTACAGTGTGCCTTTGTTGATACGCCCGAAGTGGAAAAAATAGCCAGGTTTATTGGTTCTCAAAGAGGATATCCTACTGCTTTCATGCTGCCCGAATTTACGGGAGAAAGCGGCGGCAACAACAGTTCTGACGGAGATGATTTATCAAATCTGGATGATATGTTTGAAGAAGCCGCCCGCATGATAGTGATTCATCAGCAAGGTTCTACATCGCTAATTCAACGCAAATTATCACTTGGATACAACAGAGCCGGACGTATCATGGATCAGATGGAACATGCCGGAATTGTTGGTCCCTCACAGGGCAGTAAACCCCGCGATGTTTATGTTCAGGATGAATATTCTTTGGAACAGATTCTTAAAAAATTAAAACAATAAAACAGATGAAAAATATTTTATTACAAACAGTTATTATCCTGTTGTTTAATGTTGCAGGATTTGCTCAAAAAGACGATAAAGCAAAAGAAATTTTAGACAAATCTTCAGCCGCTTTTTCCGCCGCAAATGCCATGTCCGCTAATTTCACAATAAATATCAAGGATACTTCCAAAAAGCTGAATGTTTCTTATGAAGGTAAAATTGATATAAAAGGAACAAAATTCCATATAGATATACCTGACCATGAAATATGGTTTAACGGTAAGACACAGTGGGTTTTACAGAAAGACTGGAATGAGGTAAGCATCACCGAGCCTGATGAACAGGAAACGCAAACGCTTAATCCCGGCGTGATTTTTTCTATATATAAAAAGGGTTGTAAACACAAATATCTTGGAGAAAAAAGCGACGCTCAAAAACGCAAAATTCATGAAATAGAGCTTATTCCACAGAATAAGGAAAACGGTATGGCAAAAATAATTTTGCAAATTAACGTTGGCGATTGGATGCCGGTAATGTTTCATATATATTTTACAAATGAAATAGAAAATATAGTGCATATAAATAAATATAAGACAAAAATGAGCCTTAGTGATAATTTGTTTGTTTTTGATGCAAAAAAACACCCCGAAGTGGAAATTAATGATTTAAGGAATTAGTTAAATATACATATAAAAATGGAGAATATTCAAAGTAAAACAGAAGAGAAGAATCTTGTAAAGTGTTTAATTATCGGTTCAGGACCTGCGGGATATACTGCTGCCATTTATGCAGCTCGCGCCAATTTAAATCCTGTTTTGTATCAGGGGATGCAGCCAGGTGGACAGTTGACCACTACTACGGAAATAGAAAATTTTCCCGGCTATCCTGAAGGAGTTAGCGGATTTGATTTTATGGAAGATCTGAAAAAACAGGCTCTTCGCTTCAATGTTGATATTCGTCATGGCGTGGTTACGGCTTATGAATTGTCGGGCAAAAATCACAAATTGACAATAGATGACAGACAGGAAATCGAAACCCAAACCTTGATTATCTGTACAGGCGCTACAGCCAAGTATTTAGGACTGCCTGATGAAATAAAATACAGCGGGAAAGGCGTTTCTGCCTGTGCAGTCTGCGATGGATTTTTTTACCGCAAAAAAACAGTGGCAGTTGTTGGCGGAGGAGATTCTGCCTGCGAAGAATCGCTTTATTTAGCGGGCTTGGCGTCAAAGGTTTACCTGATTGTGCGTAAAAATTATCTTCGCGCATCGCAAATCATGCAGGAGCGCGTACTGAATCATCCGAAAATAGAAATCCTTTTCAACACGAATACTGTTGGACTGTTTGGTGAAGATGTCCTGGAAGGCGCTAATTTAGTGAGATTTATGGGCGAACCAGGCGAAGAAAAATTCGATATTGCCATCGACGGCTTCTTCTTAGCCATTGGACATAAACCTAATTCGGACGTGTTCAAACATGTTCTCGCAACAGATGAAAACGGTTATATCCAAACTCAGTGGGGAACAGCACGCACAAGCGTTTCAGGCGTGTTTGCTGCTGGCGATGTGGCGGATGCTAATTATCAGCAAGCCATTGTTGCTGCGGGAACAGGCTGTATTGCAGCTCTCGAAGCGGAAAGATATTTGAATTTTAATTAATAAATTTACTTTGTTGAAAAAATTTTATTCGTTATTATTGCGCGTTTTAGGATGGAAATCCACCCTGAAAATAAATTTGCCCGCCAAATGCGTTATTTGCGTGGCTCCACATACAAGTAACTGGGATCTCTTTATCGGAATGATTTTTTATAAATCGCTGATAGGCAAGCCGCATTTTTTGATGAAAAAAGACTGGTTCTTTTTTCCGCTGGGATATTTTTTTAAAAGTCTTGGCGGAATACCGGTTAACAGGGGAAAGAAAACATTTATGTCGGAACAGTTGGCAAAATTGTTTGATACAAAAAAATATTTCCACCTGGCTATCACTCCCGAAGGAACAAGGAAAAAGAATGCGCTCTGGAAATCAGGCTTTTATTATATTGCGCAGAGCGCCAAAGTTCCAATTGTTTTAGCTTATATTGATTATGCAAAAAAAGAAATAGGAGCTTTTAATAATTTTTATCCTACGGGAAATGTTGATAAAGACATTGAAGAAATAAAACAGTACTATAGGAATGTGAAAGGCAAACATCCTGCGGAATTTGCAATGTGATTTTATTAATTATTTGATAATGAGCAATTTAACAGTAAGCCTCATACAGGCAGATATTGCATGGGAAAATAAAGATCATAATTTTAAACATTTTGGGAGTTTATTAAAAGGAATTGCCGGAAAAACAGATCTGGCAATCCTGCCCGAAATGTTTTCTACGGGTTTTTCCGTGCAGTCTGTGCAGTTAGCAGAAAGCAATGAAGGACAGACAGTTCAGGTAGTTTATTCATGGGCTAAAGAATATAATTTTGCTATATCCGGAAGTTTTTTAGCCAAAGATCATTCCGGAAGGATTTTCAATCGTGGTTTTTTCATAACGCCGCAGGGTGATTCGTGGTTTTATGATAAACGTCATCTTTTCAGGTTTGGCGGCGAGGACAAGCATTTTTCGGCAGGCGAACAAACGTTAATTGTTCCATATAAAGGCTGGAATATCATGATGATTATCTGCTACGATCTCCGTTTTCCTGCGTGGTGCAGAAACAGGAACAACGAATATGATTTGCTGGTTTGTCCGGCTAACTGGCCTGAATCCCGTGCAAATGTTTGGGACGTCTTATTGAAAGCCAGGTCAATGGAAAATTTGTCGTATGTTTGCGGAGTTAACAGAATGGGCATCGACGGATTTAATATTCCCTACAAAGGCTGCTCGGCTATAATTGATTTCAAAGGAAATACGCTGGTTGAGGCTTCAGAATATGTAGAATCTGTTGTGACAGAAACGCTTAACAAGGAAAAACTAATTGCTTTCCGGAATAAATTTCCAGCATGGAAAGACGCCGATATTTACGAAATTAAATAAAAATCGAAAAAATATTTGATTTCAGCAAAAATATTTGTACTTTTGCAGCTCTCAAATCGAGATATAGCGCAGTTGGTAGCGCGCCACGTTCGGGACGTGGAGGCCGGGCGTTCGAGTCGCCCTATCTCGACAAGTTTTAATTCTTCGTAGTTGAAA
>JAIRPX010000028.1 GCA_031256775.1 Dysgonamonadaceae bacterium | reverse complement strand
GCGCAGGCAGGCGTTTATATGCTGAATGTGAATGGGGTTGTGAGAAAATTAATTATCAAATAAATAGATTGAAAATCGTATTGCAACTATACTTTACGCGGTTTAATTTTGTGCAACGTCATTGCGAGCATAGCGAAGCAATCCAGAAATAATTATGAATTATGAATTAGCTGGCGCGTCTTCGCGCTTTCGTGCCCGTAAAACAGCTACTCTGCAATTTTTTTTAAACCGTGCTGAACAAAAGCAGCGTAGCTGCGACATCTTTTTTAACAGCAAATTAATTCATAAACATGAAATGAATAAAAATTAAGGTATCGCAGCTACGCTGCTCTGTTTACATTCCGTACATCCTTTACCGTGCGCTTACGCACACGGCTACAAAGATACTGGCGCTACGCGCCTTCTCGCAAAACACAGGTTTTTGCAGGTGAGCCCTGAATCGCCTGGAAAGCACGAATCAAGTCTAATTATAATGAAAAAAGGTCGAATTATCGTTCAATCGCGATTTTCGACTTGTTTTACTTTTTACACGACCGCTCTTCAATAATTACTCTGTATATTTGCAAACGATTTTTTATTCATTTAATATTAAACAAATATGAAGCGATTATTATTACTTTCTTGTATTAGCGCTTTTGCAGCGCTCAACGTGATGGCGCAGGACACACCTGCTGCCGGTCAGCAATTCCGTATTGTTAACGGAAGCGGACTTTATTTAACTTGCGATCCCGAATGGAATGCAGATGGCTGGAACCTCTGGTTTATCGACAGTTTATACACTGCGGATGTTGCCGTGAAGTATGTCATTCCATACGAACGGGGAGGAGATGAGATTGATCTTCACACTACTCCTGCAAAACAGATTTTTACCTTGCTCAATCCCGACCCCAACGATCCCGAAATCTGGGCGATTGAAACAGGCGACGGTCAATACATGTCGATTGACACGCGCAACACGTGGGACATGACGATTACCGGTAGTGCAGGAGGCGTTATTTCCGTTGATGATCCGGGCGCACAGCTCTTTTTTGAAGATCAGGGTTACGGCATTTACATGATGCGTTTTAAAGGAATAACTACGCACATTGCTTCTGACGCCACTTCGGAAGGAATATCTATCGGAAAATACTCCGACGGCTGGGAATACGCATCACGTTCATTTACTTATCGCGACAAAGACGCCAAAGAAACTGCTTACTGGTTTTTTGAAAAAGTAACGGGTTCTGGCATTAATAGTCCAAAAGCCACTCAAAATTTGACCGTTTTCCCAGGCATAGTGAAAGAAACATTGAATATCAATGTGGAATACGGCACAAAAGTTACCGTTTACTCTCTTGCCGGCGCAAAAGTGATTGAAACGGCAATAAATGGCAATTTGAATGTATCTTCCTTGACGTCTGGCGTTTATGTAGTATCTACTCCTTCGGGAGCAAAAGCAAAGTTTGTAAAACAGTAAGGTAAGTAAATTTTTAACAAAAAAGAAACGAGTGGACGAGAAAACAAAACTCGTTCATTCGTTTTTTATTTTTATGAAAAAAATAGAAAAAATATTCAGGCTATCAGTTTCATTGTCGGCTGTGCATTGTTTATTTTGTTAACCTTTTATCTAACTGCCCTTTACAACAAAGAATTTTTAATTTGGGCGAGCGATATTTCCCTATTTCTTCCCACCCGCCTGTTTTTTCTGCAAAATATGCAAACCGCAGGGGGATTATTGAGCTACGGTGGAATGTTCTTGACCCAATTTTGTTATTATCCGCTCTTGGGAAGCACAATTTTAATACTTCTCTTACTGTTCGTTACATTCCTTGTTGTCAAAGCGTTTAAATTTTCCAAAAACTTTGTTCTTTTTGCGTTTATCCCTGCCTTGTCTTTATTGCTTTCCGTTACTGAAGTCGGCTATATTTTATATTCGCTCAAATCGGCAGGGTATCTTTTTGCCAATATTTTGGGAACAATTGTCTGCTTGTTGAGTTTTTGTGGCTACCAGAAAATAAAGAACGAATGGTTGCGGATAGTTCTATTGGCGCTGTTTATTCTTACCACTTATCCTTTATTTGGTTTTTATTCACTGTTTTCCGCATTACTGTTAGTTTTAAACGAATGGAAAAATAAACGAGTAAACGGGAAAGAACGCACAAGGCAAGTTTCTTATCTATTTGTCCACTCGTTTACTTGTTCACTCCTTATCTTGTTTGTTCCTTACCTGTATAGCCGTTATTTTTACACACAAATGCCATATTACGAGACATATACGTCTGGACTTCCACATTTTTACTTTACAAGAGCCGAACTGCCCTTGTGGACGCCTTTTATAGTATTATTTCTGTCGTTATTAATTTTTTTAGTAATTTCGTGCCATCAAAAGAAACAATCAAAAACAGGATGGTTTGCTTCGTTAGGTATTTTTCTCCTGTCGCTTTATGGAACTTATACTTTTTCCTATCGAAACAACAATTTCAAAACAGAGTTGCAGATGACAAAAGCTATTGAAAACAACGATTGGAACAAGGTAATTTCCATCGGCGAGAAACAGCAGGAAAAACCTACCCGCCAAATTATTATGTATTGGAATCTGGCGTTATATAAACTTGGGCAAGCCGGCGACCGAATGTTTGAGATGGACAATAATTCTATGTTGCCCGTTGCCCGCAGGCAAAATTTGATTCTTATGCACAATGCGGCAAAACCGCTCTATTTTCAATACGGCAAAATCAATTATTGCTACCGCTGGTGTATGGAAGACATGGTTGAATACAGCATGACTGTTCAGGATTTAAAATACATGGTTAAATGCGCCATTATAAACAAAGAATTTCCTTTGGCGCAAAAATATAATAAGGTTTTGAAACAAACGCTGTTTCATAAAGGTTGGGCGGAACAGCAGCAGCAATACATTGATAATCCTTCTTTAGCAGCGGAAAATATGGAAATGAAATCCATCCGTCCGCTAATGGCATATCAAAACTTGCTCGACGGCGATGGCAATAAACTGGAATTGTATATTCTCAACAGTTTTGCCTATATGGAAGGCGGTACGCCCGAAATAGTGGAAATGTCGTTGCAATGCAACCTGATACTCAAAAATATTGAACGCTTCTGGTCTCGTTTCTTCCTGTATGCGCGTACACACGAGCGTGTTCCGGTGCATTATCAGGAAGCGGCAATTTTATATTCCTATCTGGAAGGCAAAATAGACGCCAGTCGTCTGCCTTTGGACAAGGATGTGGTTGAAAAATTCAATCGCATGGTGACAATGTCTAAGCAGTATGCCAATATGCCGGAAGAATACAACCGGAAAATGTTCAAGCCCCAATTCGGCAATACATTCTGGTATTATTATTTTTTTGTTACGGATATTAAAACAAATTAATATATGAAGCTGTCGGTTATTATTTTTTCTGTTTTTACTTTTTTGCCTTCCTTACAGGCACAGAGCCATAGTGCGCATATAGTTCAGCGTTTATCTACTATTAACGGACTTCCTACCAATGAAGTAACACAGTGTTATCAGGATAAAGAAGGATATATTTGGTTTGCTACATACGATGGATTGTGTCGCTATGACAGCTATCAGATAAAAACTTACAAATCCAACTTGTATGCGCCCGGATTGCTGTCGAGCAATAAACTGACAGCTATTGCCGAAGACGGGAACCACCAGATATGGATAGGTACGGACAACGGATTGAATGTTTTGGACAAAACGACAGGCTTAATTCGCAAAATACCGCTCGCCAAATTGAAAAATAACACAATTCAAAGTATCCTGACAACCAAAAACAACGATGTATGGATAGGAACGGCAAATGGTTTGCACATGTATTTAGCCCAACAGGATACATTCATCTATTTCAACAACGCAAATACCAATTACCGCATGAGAGGAAACGACATTAAAAGCCTGATTGAAGACGCCAAAGGACATATCTGGATAGGTACATGGAATGAAGGCATTACCCGCTTAGATGTAGAAAAAGGCATTTTCTATCCCTATCCGCGAATTAATCCCGCCAATTCTGCCCACGTTCTTTTTGAAGACAGCCAACATACAATTTGGGTAGGGAGCTGGGGCTACGGTTTATTCCGTTTAGAAAACCCTTACGACCCCGACAAGACCTCATACATCAATTACAGCCTTGATAAAAAACATTCAGGCAGTATATCCGATAATATAGTCTATTCCATTTCGCAAGATTTGAATACGAATTATATTTGGGCAGGCACCAGGAGTGGGTTGAGCGTTTTGTTTGATCGGGAAAATCCATATTCATTCACCAATTTTTCACCCGGAGAATCAGTTTTGCCTTATAATGAGATTAATTCGATTATCCGCGACCAGTCGGGATTGATGTGGTTAGGGACTTTGGGCGGTGGTATTTTCACAATAAGCAGCGATACGCCCAAATTTAGCCTCAATTCATTGAATCCTGTTAAAAAGAAAATAGCGAGTAATTCGGTAAGGAGTTTGTTTATTGATGGAAAAGGAGTTATTTGGATGGGAATAGGAAGTTATGGATTAGTATCTTTCTTCCCCGAAAAAGACCAATATGTTTACTATGAAGAGCATCCCGATTTCAGGGAAAACCCTATCGTTTCAACGGTTAATATGACCATACAATGTGGAGACGACTTATGGTTTGCCACCAACGGACAAGGTATTTTTGTTTACAATCCCAATTTGCACAAAGTTGAGAATATCAAGTCAGATACACATACGTGGCTTAACAGCAATATGGTTTTATACATGAAAGAAGATTCCAGTCACAAAATATGGATAGGCACCAATAGAGGCATCTGTATTTACACCCCCCAAACCGGCGAGGGATTCGCTTATCCCCGTATGGGACAAAAAATAAATGGTCATCATTATACAGTATATTGCATAGCCGAAGGCGATAACAACACGATGTGGGCGGCAACAAAAGAACACGGCGTCTTTCGGATAAAAACAGACGCTGCAACTTTCAAGGTTAAAGACTTTTTTCATTATTCTGTGGAAAATAATCAATTGAATAACGACAACCTGCAATATGTTTACAAAGATGTTAACGGCAAAATATGGATCGGCTCGGAAGGTGGAGGTTTAAGTTGTTACAATTCAGAAAAAGATATTTTTGTCTGTGTACAGAAAGAATATAATATACCCGGCGATATTGTTTTTAATATAACGGAAGACCGGCAGGGTAATTTGTGGCTGGGAACGAATGCAGGATTAGTCGCCCTGAAAGCTGGAGTGGTGCAGCAGTATACTATTGCCGACGGATTGCAGGATAATTTATTCACACGGAACGCCGTCTTTCGAAAACCGGACGGAGAATTGTACTTTGGCGGACACAAGGGATACAATCATTTTTATTCGGCAGAATTAAACATCAATAAATTTTGTGCTCCAATCGTTATTACCGATATAAAGATTTATAATGAATCGTTGGGAATGATGACCGGTAAACTGCGGAAAACAATATCGGTCAACGCTCCAGGATATACGCAAAAAGTATGTTTACCTGACGACTGCAATAATTTCAGCATTGAATTTGCCAACCTGAACTACGCCAAATCTGCGCAGAGCAAATATGCATATCAATTAAAAGGATTCGACAAGGAATGGCAATATACGGACGCTTCCAGAAGGTTTGCGTTTTATACGAACCTGAAAAGCGGAGTCTATCAATTTCAAATCAAAGCGTTAAATGAAAGCGGCGTATGGAGCAACTGCGAAACATTGCAGGTGGAGATTCTTCCCCCTTTTTATCTGACATGGTGGGCATACCTGATTTATTGCAGTATAGTCTTATTAATATTTTACTTCATTGTGAAAATTTCACAGCATAAAATAACAATAAATAATACTATCCATATCAAGAATATGGAAAAACAGAAAATTGAAGAACTCAATAATGCCAAACTCCAATTTTTCACCAATATAACGCATGAATTTCTAACGCCTTTAACTATTCTATCGGCTTCGGTGGACGAACTGAAAATTGTTTCCCCCCAACACAGAAGCTATTATGAGGTCATGAGTAGCAATATCAACCGCCTCATCCGTCTGTTGCAGCAAATACTGGAATTTCGCAAAGCGGAAACCGGCAATCTGAAATTGAAAGTTTCCAAAAACGATATTGCCACTTTCGCTAAAAACTGCGTGGAAAACTTCTATCCCGTAATGAAGAAAAATAAAATCCATTTATCAATCGTAAGCGACCCCGAAACAATTCCCGCTTACTTCGACCACGATAAATTGGATAAAATTCTCTTCAATTTATTGTCCAACGCTTCCAAATACAACAAGCCGGGCGGATTTGTGCTTGTCAATGTAAACTACGACGGCAATACAACAGACCGTATATGTATATCCGTAAAAGACAATGGCGAAGGCATCAAACAGTCAGAACTCAAAGGTCTGTTCAAGCGGTTTTACGAAGGCAATTACAGACGTTTCAACACGATTGGCACCGGTATAGGATTGTCGCTGACCAAAGATTTGGTTGAATTGCACAAAGGAAACATTTCAGTAGAAAGCGAAGATGGAAAAGGAACTGCCTTTTATGTCAGGATTCCGATAGTACGAGAATCGTTTGATGAAACGGAAATTGATGAATATACATATCAGGAAAAAAGTGTTCCCGAAAACATGAATGAAAAAGAGAATGAAGAACCTGAAACACCCAAAGAATATTCCCTTTTACTGATTGAAGACAATGAAGAATTACTTGAAGTAATGGTAAAGCTCTTGCGGCGCGAATATAATATTTATACCGCCTCTAACGGCAGGGAAGGAGTTGAGATTTTGGAACAGGAAGACATTGACCTGACCATTTCCGATATTATGATGCCGGTGATGGATGGTATCGAATTGTGCAGGTATGTTAAAAATAAGCTTGAAATTTCTCATGTCCCAATTATTTTACTGACTGCCAAAAACAAAGAAGAAGACCGTATTGACGCTTACGATTCGGGCGCCGACGGCTTCATATCCAAGCCGTTTAATCTGAATGTGTTACATTCCAAGATAAAAAACCTGTTGAAAGCCAAAGAGCGTAAAGCCAAAAATTTCAAAAAACAGGTAGTCTTTGAGGTGAATTCCTTAACCCACATTGCAGCTTCCCGCCCTTTGATATGTTAAAATTTGGTTAAAAAGCAGGAAATATTAGGGATTAAAATTGTTTTTAGAAACGTAAGTATCTGAATTTCAGCTGTTAA
>JAIRPX010000024.1 GCA_031256775.1 Dysgonamonadaceae bacterium | reverse complement strand
ATTTTGCCGTTATCCGTTCAAGAGGCGACCAAGCTCTATTTCATTTGAGTACTGCTGTATTAAAACGAAAGTTAGGAATTCCTGATAATCGACCGGTTGCAGATTTTCTACCAACAATCAGTATCAAAGCCAAAGATTTGGCAGCAGAAATGACATCAGTCAATGTGCAGTCAAAAGACTTAAAAGGAATAAGACCTATTGAGACAGAGCATATCGACAATAATGCGGCAGTACGCAAAATGCTTTTGGAGCGGGGCATTGTTCCCGAACAGCTTCCCATAGCCGAAGACGTAAAAAAGTGGAACGCAAATTGAAAAGTGATGAGAAAAAAGCGTTGAACAACAAAAAGTAAGTTTTATACACATAGAAATACGGTAATGGAAGGATGCAGATATTGTTAAATTGCGGAGAATCCTATAGGATAAAAAACGAAGTGATTTATCATACGAAAATCAGATACGCAAAAGTGAGATAGAAAAATGAGAAATTCGGGACAACAAACAAAAGTAAATAATTTGAAAGGAATGGCACAATTTGTCTTATTTACCACTTCCTATATTCCGTTATTTATATTGATTGCCTGTAAACAAATTTCTGAAAACTTTGATTTCTTGTCGTGGGGAGGTTTGAATTTTGATGCTTTCTTTCTGTGTATCCAAAAATTTGGACTGACAATTATTGCAATTATCTTTTCTATATTTGGTTTTTGGGGCTACAAACAAACTTTCAAAAACTTGGAAAGAGTTGCTACCAATGGAGATAATGTAACCGTTACCTATGTTGATAACAAAAACAGCGAATCCATAGGATATATCGCAACTTATATTGTTCCGTTTCTTTTTCAAAGTTTCAATGGATGGTACGAAACTTTCGCTTTAATCTTTTTAATGATAATTATTTATCGTATTTACATCAATTCCAATCTAATATTGATTAATCCCGTTTTGAGTTTCAAATATTCCATTTTTCAAATCGAATACACACAGCAGGATGGCAAATCAAAAAATGCCCTTGTAATTTCAAAAAACAAATATCTATCGGAAGATTCAGTAGTGAAGATATATGAAATAGGGTTTAAACTTTTTTATGTCAAACATATATAATAAACGATATGACGATTAATGAACTTTTAGAAAAAGTATCCGCAACGAATGTTGAAGATTCTAAATTGTATTTTATTACCCGAATACTTAGAGAAGGTATAAGAAAAAATGCTAAAATGATGGACAAATTTATTTTCAAGGTCTATCAGGTGGACATTGACGATGAAATTCGCCAATATTTATACAATTGCAGTAAAGAACAGTTAGAATATGTGATTAGGAAAGAATTTGAAATGATTGATTATGATGTTATTTCAGATGATACCGAACATTTATTCACTTATTCAATGAAAAACAAAGCGATGTCGTTTGTCGATTTTGTTTTGAACAAATTAAACTCAAATACACCAAAAGTGATGGGCATTGATGAAATCATTTCCGATGTTGAATAACTATGGGCGTATTGTGTTGGTTTTAATGATGTTGAAAATTCAGATTGGATATACACATTTCGGAAAATACAATCAAGTAAGATTGCCATTGACGAAAAAGAAAATCAGAAAACTTTGATTTCTAAAGCTATTCGTACTTTGTTCAACACTCAAAGTAAAAAATTGGAATTACTGAAAGGAGAAACAGTCAATTTGGATAAACAAATTGACTGTGTTTATTACAGTGAAACCTTTTATGTAATTAAGAAAAGTTATTTTGAACAGATTGTCGGATTACAAGAAGAATACAAAGAGCAGTCAATAAGAATGGCTGATGATTTGGAAAAAACCGAAATGATTACAGGGATAGAAAAAATACGAGAAGAAATTGAAAAAAATCCTGCAATACACAAGAAGTTAGTGCGTATAGCCAAACTTGGAAACTATCAATCTATTACTCAAAAAGATGTAAGACAGATGCAAAAAGTAGCTAAGCGATACAAGGTCAAACTCAATGTGAAAGATGGCAAATTGGCTATTGAAGAAAAAGAAGATATTGATACAATCCTTAAAATGTTAGCGGATTATTATAAAACCGGCGACGTCACAGGTAAGCCTTATGGTACTTTTTCAGGTAGAGAAATTAAATTGGAATCAGAATCGCATTAACTAATATGATATATAAATAGGATATTATGTGAAGATTCTGCACGGGTAAAAACTCTTTTTTATCCATTATTTTCACGGTATAATAAATTTCAAAAATGTTTGATACAATTAAAAATACAATAGATAAATTTCCGGTAGGATTTGTTTTTTCTGCTAATAGTTTTCCTGCTACGGTGGACAATCCCAAAGGAGTAAGCAAAGCACTTAATGATTTAGTTGCGGAAGGCGTTTTGCGTAAACTGTCGAAAGGACGTTTTTACAAGCCTCAAATCGGCAAGTTTGGCGAAGTTCCTCTTGACACATACCAAACCGTAAAAGATTTACTTGTGAAAGACGATAAAATGATTGGTTATATTACCGGATATTCTGCTTTCAACGATTTGATGTTGACAACGCAAGTACCTGCCATATTACAGATTGGTATGAGAAAAGAGAAAAAAGCCATTGTTCGTGGACTGTATCGTATCCATTTTATTAAACAGGAAAACATTATAACAAAAGAGAATATTCCCTTACTTCGCTTTCTCGACTGTTTGCGTTTTTTTAAAATCATTCCCGACACAACGTCAGATAAGGCTTGTCAACGTTTGCTTTATCTGTTGAAAGAGCTTGATGAGCAGCAAACGAAAAAAGTCAAAAAACTTGCACTCAATT
>JAIRPX010000306.1 GCA_031256775.1 Dysgonamonadaceae bacterium | reverse complement strand
TGAATATCTCAGGCTGGGCGAAAATTAAAAATGCAGGCAGTGATATATAGCAATATGTCATAAAAAATAAGAAAAGAAATGGAAAATCATTTAATTATCGGATTAGGCGGCACAGGAGGTTCTATCTTGCGTGAAATGAGAAAACGCATTTATGAAGAATTCCGGGACAAAACGCCTCAACAGGTTAATATCGAATATCTTTATGTAGATTCTTCGCCTGCAGATTTGAATAACAGTTCCAATTGGAAGACAATGGGAGGGTCAGTTCATTTATTAGAGGCACAAAAAGTTTCCATACACGGAGTAAGTGCTGCTGTTTTGAATAACCTGCCGCAATACCCCGGCGTAAAGTCGTTTGTCAGTAAAGAAGACAGGGAGTTGTTAGACGATATTAGTTCGCTCATTTCAGACGGAATTGGCGGACAGCGCCGTCGTCTTGGCAGATTGTTATTTGCCAATAATTTGAGCGGACCGCAGGACAAAAGTTTTATCACACGGCTCAAACAGTCAGTACAAAATCTGATTGACAAAAGCCAAAAGAATGTAGTAACTTTTCATATTTGTGCAGGTCTTGCAGGCGGTACAGGGTCAGGCTCTGTTATAGACGCCATTGCCCAAATACGCAAAGAGTTTTCCCCGCAAGTTGGAATTGGTGACACCTACAAAATTAATCTGTATTGCTATGTTCCCGAAATTATTATTGCTAATCCAAGTTGGAATTGTACAGAGAATTTATATCAACCAAACGGATATGCCGCATTGAGCGAACTGAACGCCATCAGTGTTGGCGTGTATAAACCGCACGATGTTACGGGATTGTCAAAAAATCCTGATGGCACAGTAAAAAGATTGTTGCAAAACTGCGATGCCTTTGAATCCGCATATCTGTTTTCAAATATTAACGAGGCAAACCGTCAGTTGAAACTTGGTACGGAACTGTCTGCTGCAGTGGCTGATTTTCTGTTTCAGAAAATTGTGGCGGGCAATATGATTGAAGGCGGGCAAATGGAAAAATTAAAAAAATGCGAAAACGAAGGTAGATTACCCGAAAGAGACGGCGCAGATAATCCTGTTCACGGTCGCCGTTTTTTGTCATTCGGCATAAAACGGATAGAATATCCTGAAACGGAAGTCAAGGAATATGTAACTTACAACTTTGCAAAACAGGCTGCTCGACAGTTACAGTTCAATAAGTGGATAGATGGCACTGGCTTTGCCGAATGTATAAGTGAAGAAGTCGGATTGGGTTTCAAGAGCGATATTCAGGATAAAAAGACGAAGGAAGGATTATTGTTGTCAGACAGTCACCTTACGCTTTCAACGCCCATTGTTGATAGAGCAGATACGAAAAAATGGAAAGAAATCGAACAGGGGTGGGAATCTTCCACGCAATTTTTCGCTGACGATGTACAACGGGAAAAAGATAAAAAGAAGAGTTGGTTTAGAATGTTTACCGAATTGTGCGAAAATCAGTACAATACAGGTTATCGCGGTCAGGGCGTTGTTGAATTTTATAAACTGCAACGAAGCGAAAAGAAAGGATATGCAGCACACATTCGCCGTCATATCGAAAATAAACTTTTCGAAGAGTGGCATTCTGGTGTTAAGTCAATACTCGAAGTAGAAAAGTTTGTCAATTTGCTGATAGCCGATTGCGATGAACGGATACCGAAGTTTGATGATAAAATTGCTATTTGCAAAGAAGATGCACAGAATGAATTGCTTAAAATCAACAATTGCAATAAAGATTGGAGTAATATCGGCTGGATTAAAGATACCTTTGGCAATGCGCCTGTGAAAGTGCTTTCTGCTTATAAAACCGCAAAATGTAATTTATACATCGCACAAACTCGCATAGAAGGTTATTTGTTTGCCAAGGAATTGTTACAGTCGATTAAGGAAGAATTGTTGCAATTATTGAATCACGTAACTATTTTCCACTCTCTACTTACCGAAATGTTAAAACATGTGGAAGAGCAGACAGAAGCAAAATGCAAGCCACAAACAGTGGGTAAGCTTGATGAAGACAGAATCGTAAAAAAATATGATCCCAATTTAGTCAGGGATATTACTCGGCGTTTTGTTTCAGATGAAACCGAACAAAAGAACAATGCTTCCCAAATCAGAAATAAACTGGTCAGTCAGTTAAACGATGCAAGCAAACATAATTTTGGAAGTTTGATTGAAAAATTCGATTTAACAGCGATGGAAGACCTGTTTATCGAAGAATGTTTCGACAACGCGGCACGAATGATGGAAGATTTGGCTACTGCCGATGCAACGCAACGAATGATTGGCGTTAATATCTTGGAAAAGATAAAACAGGAATACAATACCGATGAGCGTTTGGAAAATTTCATACGCAATATAGTACAGTCTGCACAATGCTACCTGCAATTTAATCCAGATGAAATTGCAAAAGTATTGCCGGGCGGCAACACGCAAATGATGCGTATGGTACAACTTTCGTTGCCAGAATACAACGATCAGAGCAATTTCCGTCAGAAATTTATCAACACTTTTCAGCAGATTTGTCCGGGATTTACTCCAACTTCTGATTTATCTGTTAATTACAAATCGAATCAAATTGTAGTTGTTGCGGCAGCAAGTGGATTTCCTTTACGTTTTGTGGCAAATGTGGCTAATTTAAAAGAAAAGTATGATGAAAAGCTGATAGGGCAAAATGCTGCGCTCAACAAAATGGTACTGCATACTGAAACGCACCCAAAGCCCTTACCTGAATTATTTGCTAAATCAATAGAACAGAAAGAAACAGAATTGATACCTATTATTTTGCTTGCTTATGGTATGAATTTGGTTATTGATAAAACCAATCCAACAACAGGTAAAATATTTAAGGCTATTGGTTTCCCAGATGATTTCGGAGATTTAGGCGATTGGCTTGATTTGGGAAAAACTGTTTTTGAGGCAGTAGAAAAATTAGCCGCCAATGACAGGGATATGGAAAAAACAACCAAACTTGTTGAAGATAAATTACAAACGGACTATATTCACAATGCAATGAAAAAAGAATTACAACAAAGCATTGCGGATGTAGTTAAAACACTGGTATTGCCATTGTGTGGAAACAACGACCTCGATCCGCGTTATGTGCAATATAAGGCAGAGGCTGTGAAAATTTTTAAAACTAAACTTGCAGAACAATAAAAAGTAAATTATTATGGCAAAAATAAAAGGCATTTGCAACAATTTTGACGAAGGATGTCAATTTTGTTTGGATAGAACGGTACAGGAAAAAGAGAAAACAGAGCCGTTTGAGTGTAAAGGCTGTGGAAAATCATTATTCCTAAAAAACGGTGACGATAGCAGAGATGGTGATGGAATCAATGGCAAATTGATTGCTATCATCGCAGGTATTTTAATAGTACTTGGAGTAGGCGGCTTCTTTTTTATTGGCAACAAAAACGAACCCGAACCCCAAAAAACCGAGCAACCTCAGCCTGTTGCCGTTAGCGGCATAACAATTGACAAAACTTCGCTGTCGTTCGACGC
>JAIRPX010000305.1 GCA_031256775.1 Dysgonamonadaceae bacterium | reverse complement strand
GCCGTTTTCCTGTCGTTTGTCTTTTTCATAGTGCTGGGCGTTATCCATGTTTTTGACATAGCAAGCTCATACATAATATATTACTACGACTGGCATTATGTGCATTATGCGGCAATTTTGATGTTGATGCTTGTAACTCTTTCTGCTTTTGTTTTGATGCGTCCCTTCCGTTTTATGCCTAAAATGCCGCTATACGGAATCGACTGGCTTGGAATGGTTTTATGGAGTATTTTCATACTTTCGCTGATATTTGTAGCGCAATACGGTAATCAATTAGATTGGCTCCATTCGCCCTATATCCGCATCGCGATTGGCGCGGCGTTTATTTCTTTGGCGTTCAATATCGGCAGAATGACGTACATACGGCATCCATTTCTGGAATTTGCCGCTTTCAAAACGCGAAATTTAATCAATCTGCTGATACTTTTCCTGTTTTTCGGCATTTTGCTTTCGACTAAAAATGTGTTGCAAAATATGTTTACCGGCGGCGTTCTTCATTTCGACCAGCTAAATACGGCTTCGCTCAAATGGTTTGAACTGGCAGGTATGTTTATTGGCGCTGTTTTTTCGTGGTTTGCGCTTACCCGTATGAAAATGTCTCACAAATTATTGACTTTCATAGGAATGACGGCAGTTGTGCTGTATGTTGCAATGATGTATTTCCTCACGTCTTCTTATACGAATATCGAAAAACTGTATTTGCCTCTTGTTTGCTGCGGATTTGGTAATGTGGTCATTTTCATAGCGTTGACGGTTTATGCACAGGCTACGGCTCCATTCAAAAACTATTTTCAGGTATTGTGTATTTTGGGCTTAATCCGCACGGGAATCGCTTCGCCCATTGGCGACGCCGTTTATTCGCACGCCATGAAAGGGTTGCTGTCAAAGCATTTAGCTGCAATCGGTTACGATTTCAATCCTGCTATTCAATTGTCGGCGGCAAACGTATATTCAATCAACACAGAGGCATTCGTTGCAACTTTGCAGGAATTATTCGGTTGGAGCGTATTATTCGGAGTTATTGTCTTGATAGCCATTGCAGCTTCACGCTTCAAAATCGGGGTAAAAAAGCCGATTCCTTCTTTGCGGGGAATGTATTGGGTGATAATGAAGGAACGGAAAATTTTATCTCACTAAAAAAAGTAATAACAACACTTAAAAATAATATTGCGCTAAAAATGGGGCTGTCTTAAAAGTTTTTTTTGAGCAGCCTTTTTTCTGTAAAAAAACTTGCAAACCACCTAATGTCTTTGCAAAAAAACTGCCTCAAAATACTTTTGAGACAGCCCCTCCCTCTTCTTGCAAATGTAAATTTTTACATAAACATAGTATACCTCATATCTATAACAAAGATATTATTACAACTATCAAAATGATACATTTTATGCAATTTTATCGCATTTATAAACAATTAGATACGACAATTTGATATATACTAACAACAAATTTATTTGTTTTTTGCAAAAAATAATATACCTTTGCACACTTACAAAATAAATATATCATTATACATAATTTAAAATTGATCATTATATGCAACACATAAATTAAATTGATTTTTTTGAAAATAAAAAAAATCAATTTGTCTTTTTTAATACTCAAAATATATGTTTAACTAAATTAAAATTAATGAAACAAATAATTGGATTATTAACATGCATTCTCTTAAGCATGGGATTAGGAATTGCTCAAAATCAACCGGTTAACGGTATCGTCTTGGACGAGAACGGAGAAGGGGTTATAG
Organism: Dysgonamonadaceae bacterium; assembly: GCA_031256775.1. GTDB lineage: Bacteria > Bacteroidota > Bacteroidia > Bacteroidales > Azobacteroidaceae > Azobacteroides. The sequence continues at coordinate 7,506 of JAIRPX010000305.1, read as the reverse complement.
GAGCATTAGTTGTTGTAAAAGGAACCACAAACGGCGCAATTACAGATATAAACGGCAATTTTAGCTTGTCTGTTTCATCGGAAAGTGCAGTATTAAAGGTTTCTTATCTGGGATATAAATCGGTAGAAATTTCGGCAGGAAAAGACTTGAAAATCAAGTTAGAGCCAAGCAGTTTCGAATTGGAAGACGTCGTTGTTACCGGATACCAAAATTTACCGCGCGACCGGGCAACCGGAGCGTACAAGATCTTATCGGCAGATGTACTTTCAAAGCCGGGTACCAATGTCGGCTCCCGTCTTATCGGCGCGACTTCCGGTATCCAAGTAAATACGGACATTAATGGAAATGTGTTTTTCGAGATTCGTGGACGCACCAGTATAACCGCTAATGCCAAACCGCTGATCGTAGTGAATGGCTTCCCAATAGAAGGCGATCTCAGCACACTGAATCCTAATGATATTGAAAGTATTACTATTCTGAAAGACGCCGCAGCCGCTTCCATCTGGGGGGCTAAATCGGCTAACGGCGTAATCTCCGTAACCACGCGGGGCGGGCGTTTAACGACTAACCGCGACGAAACCAAAGTAGAATTTTCTTCTTTTGTCCGGTTTCAGCCGAAAGTAGATCTTAATTATGCAAGATCACTGGCTTCTTCCTTAGAAACAATCGAATATGAAAAACGGGCATTCGATGCATGGGGATCAAACATGCCTCAAGACGGGTTCGATCAGATGGCTCATTTCACGCCTACACTTACTGCCATGAACGAACATCGCTTGGGTTACATGTCGGAAGCTGAAATGAATAAAATTCTGGAAACTTACAGTCAGCTGGACAACAGCGAACAAATTAAGAAATATTTACTCCAAAATCCGCTTACTCAGCAATACAACTTGAATATCGCAAGCAGTAATAGCCGATCAAACAATAATATATCACTGCTTTACGAGAAAAATGCCTATTATATGAAAGGGCGTAGTGACTGGAAAGGTCAGATGAGCTATCGGAATAATACTCGTCTGGCAAAATGGCTGGATTTTAGCTTTTCAGGAACATTTTTGTATAAGGAACAGAAAGACAATAATGTCAATCTCTTCAATTCCAGTTCCTTGTCCGCTCTACCACCTTCCGTTGAAAGCTATTCGGCTACACGGAATTATACCCCGCTTGTTCCGATTACTTCACTGGCTCCTTATGAAATGTTGGTAGATGCAAACGGCAACCGCACAAATCTGACCAATGGATGGTATTTTCCAAATCTGAATCGTCATTTTGTAACCGGAAATTTCCCTTACGATTTTACTTACAACCCCATTACAGAACTTGAAAGCCGGGATTTGACAGGTACTACTATCAGTGCGATTCTACAAGCAGGCCTCACCTTCAAACTGATGAAAGGATTAACATTCGATTCAAAAGCACAATACGAATTGAATAATCTGTTAACAAAAAATATATATACCGAAAAATCTTATCTGGTACGCCAAACAATCAATGAATCTTGTTCTTATGACCGCCAAACGGGGAAAGTTACCGTTAATCTTCCTTTAGGTGGTTTCCTGGATCAGGCTCGGAGCCGGATCGACCGGTGGAACTGGCGGAATCAACTCAATTTCAGCCGTCAATTCGGTGACAGGCATGAATTAATCGCTATTGCCGGTACGGAAATCAGCGATAGAACATCTCAACGAGTTGTCCATCCCAGATCTTACGGATACAACGACGAACGGTTAACAACTTCCGGCTTCCCGAATGGTCCCGGCGGATCGGCCGCCAACCTGCGAATCAATGACTGGGTGGGAAGTGCAAAAACATTTACTTACCTTCATTCATTTACCTGCCGTACCGACCGGTTCTTTTCCCTATACGGAAATGCGTCTTATACACTGGATTCGAAATATACGCTGTCGGGAAGTATCCGTACCGACGCATCGAACCTGATCGCCAATGATCCGAAATATCGCTATTCGCCATTCTGGTCGATGGGCGGAAGCTGGCAAATGGCTCGTGAGGATTTCCTGAAAGATACAAAATGGATCGACATGCTTACTCCCCGCTTCACTTACGGATACAATGGAAATGTGGATACGTCTACTTCGTTTATGCCGCTGATCGGTATGAGTTCATCGCTTAACATGTATACATGGGGATATACGGCAAGCGTTTCAAGTTATGGTAATCCGACACTCCGTTGGGAAAAAACCGGTACATGGAATGTCGCAGTAGATTATTCATTATTTTCCGGACAGTTATTTGGAAAAATAGACTTTTATAATAAGAGAGGTAAAGATTTACTTGCAACCATTTCTATTCCTGCTATTAACGGAACAACATCCCAGAAGCTCAACAATGCGGAAATGGTTAACAGAGGATTTGAATTTGAATTGGGAACCATACAAAACATTGCAAAAGATTTCGCATGGAGAGGTTCTTTCAATTTATCTTACAATAAGAATAAAATTACCAAATTCTTTGCCGCTTCGTATTCGGGCAATGCCCTTACAGGGTATGGTTTCATACCGGGAAGTTATGTAGCGACTTTCGACGGTGCAACATCTACCGGAAGCACAGTAAGTACTTATCAAACTCCCTTTGTAGAAGGCTACGACGCCAATACTTTATGGACATATATTTACACTGGTGTGCGAAATCTCGGATCGGAGACTTCTCCAAACTGGCAGCCGACAATTCAGGGTCCGAACGGTTCGTATTTCGATTTAGGTTCATGGACTTCCGGCGATGCACGGGAATTTTGCAAAGCTCACGGAACAATGGTCGCTCCATGGTTGGTATCGTTGAATAATGGATTCAAATACAAGAACTTTGATCTTTCGTTTATTATTACGGGAAAATTCGGACATAAATTTAAACGGCAATCGTTTAATTATCCGGCTGTATGGAAAACCGGTAGAGTGCTTCCGAACAATAAATTGAATGAGGTATTAAATGCCGATCCGATGAAAATGATCCCGCTACCGCAAAACGGAACGCTCGAACCTAAATATTATTTCTGGGATCGTTTTTATCCCTATATGGATTACTTGGTGGAAAATGCCGGACATATCCGCTTTCAGGAAGTCAGTTTGTCTTACGTTGTTCCATCCAAAACGATTGCACAATGGGGATTGGAAAAAATTCAACTGTATGCACAGGCAAACAACCTTTTTTCGATTTATTTTAATAAATATAACGAAGATCCGGAATATCCGGCAGGTACAGTTAAACCGACGTCGGCATATACTATCGGAATGAAAGTTTCATTTTAATAATATACAACTATGATTAAAAAATATTTATCAATTTTATCTGTGGTCGGGTTATTGTCCGGATTTATGGCGTGCAACGATTTTCTCAGCCAAATGCCATCCAAAACTTCTTCGCTGGAAATAAAAACAACCAGTCATCTGGATGCACTTCTGGAAAATTATTCGACATACTACGCAATAACCAACAATGAGGCAATTTCCGGCCATGACGATTTCGATTTGTCTGTTGATTTATACAGGGCAAGGCCTTCTACGTTCACGAACTTTACAACTATTTATTGCAATACATGGGACACTAAATACATACCGCTTGACACGCGGGCATCGGCATGGTCGTCCGAATATACTAAAATATTTCAGGCAAACCTTGTACTCAACTATCTGGATCAAGTATCCGGAAGCGAAGAACAAAAAGCTAATCTTCAAGCAGAAGCACATTTATTAAGAGCATACAGCATGTTTGAATTAGCCAACACCTATTGCCTTCCCTATACCGAAGAAAATAAAAACGAGTTGGGCTTGGCTTTGAAGCAATCGGTTAGTTTTGAAGAACTTTCGCATCGGGCTACTCTGGCGGAAACTTACGCTTTTATCGAATCGGATATCGAAAAAGCGCTTGAAATAAAAAGCCGTTTGGTACAGAATGACCGTGTTCGTCACTGGCGTGGAAATATAGGTGCGGCCAATGCTCTTGCTGCCCGGTACTGGTTAGGACGCGGCAATTACGAAAAAGCAGAAACTTACGCCCAAGCTGCTTTAAACGAATACGATCGCTTGCTCGATTACAATACAGAAATGCATTACAGCTCTATACAGCAAACGCCAATAAAAATTTATCCTGATCCGTCGAATCCTTCCTATTACGAAGAATTTACGGTTAAATATCCTTACACGCACGACAATCAAGTGATTATGACGGATATGATTGAATGGCCCGAATTGTATTATTTCAGATTGTTAAAACACGATTCATGGTGGTATATTCCCAGTCGGGAATTAATCGATCTTTACAACCATGATTATGATTTGCGTTTCAAGTACCACATGGTTGCCGGGTATTCGTATGCACAGGGTTATATGACGAACCCTGCCCATTTCTGGTATGGCTATATATTCTTTTTCAAAGATCGGATTCCGGCCGGCCCGACAGTGGCGGAAATGTTGCTGACCAAAGCGGAATGTCAGGCGCGACGGGGCAATATAGCCGGAGCAATGGCGACTGTCAATATCCTCCGCGCCAAACGTATCGACAGTTCGGCGCCAACAAGCGAAATTAATCTTACAGCCACCTCACGCGAGGAAGCGATTGTGAAAATATTGCAGGAACGCCGCAGGGAAATGCCTTTCTATATCCGTCGTTTCGACGTTCGCCGTTTTTATTACAACGACGACGCTTTCGATGATGTTACGATTACAAAAACATTTTTCCCTTACACCAATACAGCCGTGCTGAAAGAAGATGCGCCTATCCAATACACAATCGGCAAAAACGATCGGAAATGGGCGTCCCCGATTCCAAATACCGAAATTGTGTCCAGTCAGGGAAAATTACAACAAAATACATATTAATTAATTAATAAATTATACAATGAAGAATATTATAATCTTAATCGCCGCCGTGTTGTTGATCGGTTGTTCGACGACGCCGAAGAAGGAAGTGCATCTGAAAGGACAACTCAAAAACATGAGCGACAAACAGCATGTGTTGATCTACAACGGCGTTTCGTCGTTTATCGGTAAAAGCCGTGACATTCGTCTTTCCGTAGATGAAAACGGATATTTTGATACGATTATTCCTTTGGAAAAACCGGAATATTATTCAATATCCAGAAGTCTCCTGTACCTTACACCGGGCGACGATTTGGAAATAACGCTCTCACAGGATCATTCGGAAGCGCAATTTACCGGAAAAGGTTCTGAAGCAAATAATTATTTAAAAAACAGGCTTTACCCACAAGGCGGATCATTTTTAGAATCAGGGAAAAACGTGCTAAATGATTTTTCTTCCACCTGTTCGTTAATTGACAGTCTGGCTTCTATTCGCCATGCGGAAATAGATACGCTTTCCGGGATTTCGGAAATATTCAGAGATCTCGAAAAAGCCCGTATCACAGCAGATGTCATCAACAGCTACATTTTCTATATGTATTACGCGAAAGAGTTGAAAAACATGTCGTCAAAAGAGGAATTTATGAATTTCCGTTCAAAACATGCAGAGAGCATCACCGGACTTGTTAATCCTTTGTATAAACAAATTACCGACGATAAATACCTGGACGTAACCGTTGTGCGGAATGTTTTTTCTTACCGTAAAGACTATGAGCAATGGTTCAACGGAGTTGAAGAAAGCGCTTTTCAAAACGCCCTCTTCCGCGCCGCAGAATATGCTAATGACTTGGATAATGGCCTGACTCCGGAAAAATTGTCGGAAATCATTTCGGCGCTACCTGAATTTTCGGATGCAGCGATTGTAAAGGAACTGGAAGTTAAAATTGGAAAAGCACAAAAATTACAATCCGGCCAACCGGCTCCTGACTTTATTTTCACAGATACTTCCGGTAATGAAAAACGCCTGAGCGATTTGAAAGGAAAAACAGTTTATATTGATTTTTGGGCTACATGGTGCGGCCCTTGTCTTGCAGAATCTCCTCATTTCGAGAAACTTGCCGGTAAATTCACGAACAAAAACATTGTATTCCTGCCGGTATCTGTGGATAGCACATCTGATATCTGGCTAAAATTCCTTGAAGCACATAAAAAACAATTGCCGCAATACCACTCAGCCGATCCGAACCTGTCTGAAAACTGGAACATTCGCTTTATACCCCGTTTTGTCCTTATTGACAAGGAATCTAAAATTATCAATGCGTATGCATCCAGACCTTCGGAAACCGAAATTGAAGAATTGTTGAAAACATTCCTGACGGATTAAGTTTATTTTCGCAAATAGCGTTAATTAAATAGCTAAATTAGGCATTGCTGGATAAGTATAGATATTATGTGTTTGTATAAAAATAAGTATTTGATTTTCAAGAATATTTATATTGTATAAACAACTAAATATATACATAATTAGCAATGCCTTATAAAAAAGTATCGAACAGATAAAATTAAGAACATTATGAAACGATACATTATCTTACTGACAGTTTTTGCTTGCATTTCGTTAAACGGATATGCACAAATTGAAAACAGATGGAGAATTCACCTTTCCGGAGGGTCGGGAAAAATGTTTGATAACAAGCCTGAATGTGGAATACAAGGCAGTACGGATATTCATTTTCTCTTCCATCAAAATTTGGGAATAGGAATGAAATATGCTTTTTTCTCTGCGGAAGGAAATTGGGAACATCAGGAAACTATTGATAGACCGTCGTTACCATCGTTACCACCATTACCGCCAATGTTTGCAAATGTTGAGTATCAGGTCAACCGTTCTATTAATTATGTTGGACCATCGTTATATGCAAACGTTCCCATCGTAAAGTCTAAATTGATAATTTCTGCGGTTTTATCTGTGGGTAATACGTATTGCAAAAGTAAAGAAAGCGTTACTGTTAAAAATATTCAAAGCGGCGACGAAACAGGAGAATCCGACGGATCATTCTTCGGCTCATCCGACGGAAACATAAAAATAGTTGATATTGGAGGTTCCACTTCTCCAAATAATAACATTTTTATTCCTGACAATAAACCATTTACGGAAACAGCATTTGGAAGTTACGCTGGAATTGGCGCGGAATATTTTCTCAACAAAAGTATTTCCATTGGCGCCGGTTGCGGTTATTTTAATTCATTCTGTGAAAAGGCAGGAAAGTTGTCGCGAATAGATTTTTCTCTGACATTTAACATTTATTTTAATCATAACAAATAATAGAGTTTATATAAATTAAATTTTGCATATTATGTGCGCGTGCGTACCTTTGTACTCATGAAATATATTGAATACAAAGACAACGAAAAGAAATTCCGCGCTCTGACGGGACTCTCGCATGAACATTGCCCCCGAGTGAAGAGAAAGGCAGCCGCAACGCGGGGATTTACGGTTTCCAGGTTCCTGTCGCCGGTCTGCCGGTGGGTAACTATATCTTTGATATATGGCTGGACGACAAACAGATAAGTGAGATAATTATGGTCAGGAGTTTTTAACTTTTAGTTTTTATGAGATACTGTGTTTATACATTATTACTCTTACTGCTGAATATCAGCATTTTATATGCCCAGTCATCGGATCGGAACT
>JAIRPX010000201.1 GCA_031256775.1 Dysgonamonadaceae bacterium | reverse complement strand
ACGTCTAAACTTGGTGAAATCCTGACCTATGCCAAAGATAACAGCATAGACCCGACTGTCGATTTCGTTTTGCTTGAATTGGAAAAGAATCGGGAATACGAACAGCGTTCTAATCGTGTGGATATGTTTGACACTTTGGAAAGATACATCATCGAAAAATCTCCGTCCGTTTCCGAAGACCAGATAAAAGATTATAAGACGCTTCGTAAACACCTGACGAATTTCAAACCCTATTCGTCCCAACCGGTTACGTTCCGCAACCTGAACCTTAAATTCTACAACGAATTTATGGATTACCTGTTCTACAAAGCGGAAAAGCCGGACGGAACAATCGGATTGCTTACTAATTCGGCGGGAAAGGTTGTACGCCTGTTGAAAGGGTTTGTCAATTATCAGGTTGCCAAAGGTGTGATTCCGGCAATTGACATGAAAAATTTCAAAGTGGTTGAGGAAGAAACGGATGCGGTATATTTGAGTGAAAAGGAATTGGCTGTGATATATGCGCTTGACTTGTCGGATGATAAGCAGCTGGAAGAAATCCGGGATGTGTTTATTACCGGATGTTTCACCGGATTACGTTACAGCGACCTCTCTACTTTAAGTCCCGAACACGTTGATTTGGAAACCGGAAATATTAACCTCAAACAACGGAAAGTACACAAAGCCGTTGTTATTCCGATGATTGACTATGTACCTGACATTCTCAAAAAATACAATTACGACCTGCCTAAAATTCCGAGTTATACGTTCAATGAGCGAGTTAAAGAATTGGGTGAAAGAGCGAAACTGAAACAGAAGATTGAAGTTGTCCGCAAGAAAGGCAAAAATCGTGAAAAGAAAATTTTTGAGAAATGGGAAATGATTTCATCGCACACCTGTCGGCGGTCGTTCTGTACGAATATGTATCTTTCCGGCTTTCCGGCAGAAGAATTGATGCGGATTTCGGGGCATAAAAGTCCGGCGGCTTTTATGCGGTATATTAAAGTGGATAATCAACAGGCGGCAAGGCGCTTGAAAGAATTGAGAGCGAAATTGGTAAGGTAAACATTGTATTGTTGATACTTCAATTCATCGTATTGAATATTCTTTTTTCAAATCTTCCCACTCATTTGAAAGTGATGCATTCATTTTGTTGTATGTGCTTTCGTCTAACAGAGTATTACCCCATGAAATAGTTGCTTCGTACTCTAAAATATCTCTAATTATTTCAGAATCATTTTTCTTGTTTTTGTTGCTTTTCAAGTTGCTAAACAAAGTTCTATATCTTTCCAATACATTTTTTAATCTTGACACAAAAATAGTGTGTTTGATAGATTGTTGTAATAATACAGCAGGAATAGAAAGTTGAACTATGAAAATCAGTATCTCATTATACCCGACTATGCCTACGAAAATAAAGAGTAGCGATAAAATGATAGATTTTAACCACAAACACGTTAGGTCTGCTTTTGCTATATTGTATGAGAAAAAGCAACTTTCAAAGTTATTAACTCCCATTTTATAAAGACCTGCTTTCAGGTCGTCATTCGTATAGTAACTTTCTGTTCTGTTTTCAGCAAGCAGGCAGGCAAAGGAATTATCAACTAAATCTTCTCTTCTGTGTGTTTCTGCTCCAAAATGTATATAATCTACAACAAATTCAACAATAGAAAATAAAACAATAGCCAAACAGTTAATTATTTCAATCCAACGGATTACTGAAATTGGTATTGCCGTTTTGCTTAATATAAAATTGCAAATCAGCAAGGCGGTAGAAATGTACAATAAACAAGTACTGATTTTATCATACTTTTTCGCTGTATCATACTTATTTTTGAATGGTACTTTTTTATTCATCTTTTTTTTCTGAATTATGTGAAACTTCGGGAGCTATCCATTTGCCTGTTTGCAGCCAATATTCGTAAAAATATATCCACGCAACAGTCCATTGCATTATTTCTTTCGCGATAAGTTTGTTTGCACTCCATTTAAAATTATCGGAATGGTATAGACATAAACTTTTATCAGAATGATAGAAATGAGGCGGTCTGTCAACTAATGCAGGTGAATTTATCTTAACAACAGGTTGCAAATTACCTCTATATTCCACAGAAACATTATAAACAGGCAATTCGGGCTTAATAAATAAATTCCCTGTGAAAACAATGTTGTCGCCCTTTTGCTTACTTTGGAATTGGGGAAACTTTGATTTCATTGCACCTATCTGAACAAGCGGATTTGCTTTTTTCTTTTTGTTAAATATCCCCATAAAAACCTTTTGAAGCAGCCATTGCAGTACCGATTGTCGAAGACAAGCCTGTAGTTGCACTGTATTTTAATGTTCCGTCAGAAAAAGATTTTGAGAAGTTTTTTGCCTCCTCATCGTCTATTGCAGGAAAATTTTTACCAAAAACTTCTTTCCAAATTTTCTTTGCCTCGCCCTCTTTTTTCTCGTCTAATAATTTCTTCGCCTCAATCAATTTATCTTTAACTTTGTTGATTTTTTCTTTGACTTTTGAATACTCGTCACGAGATTTGAACCTGCCCTCCTGCAAATTCCCTTCTGCGTTTTCAAACCACAATCTAATTCCTTCTTCAAGATTGGTAAAATTCCATATATTGAAAACACTGATTGCTACTTCTTCAATGTGAAAAGAGGGTATATTTTGGTTATTCTCTCGTTTCCATTGTTTTACTGCTTTCACAACAGATTTCACTTTGTAATTTCGCCTTCTATTTATATCATTCAGATTATTTGTATGTGTTTTCGGGTCGGTAAAAATCCACCTTGTCAAATCCGAATCAGGAATATAAAGTGCGCCTGCTTTTCGTAAAGAAGGTAATACATCAAAATTTTTATCTGACAAAACGACTGTTACGCAAGGACGGTCTTGCTTAACTTTGTCTTTATAATCGTTCAAACTGTTTAAATAATTTTTGAACTTTGTTAAAACGCTTTGCGGATTTGGGTCAAGTCCGTTTTCCGCATAATCAGTTTGGTCAATTACGGCAAACAAATCAATATCATCAAGCGGTCTGATTATGGTATCGCGCTCATACGACCCATTCAAAAAAACCTCTTTTACAGAAAGATTGCTATCTTCTTTCATCAAATTTGCTTTCAGGTTATTGAAAGAAGCATCAATGTTATCTTCCTGCCTGTCTGTTACCGTAATGTTCTCTATGAACTTGTCAATACTTTGTAATAATGTACTCATAAAAATAATTTAACTCTTTATTAATGGAGTTATAGCAATTCTCATACCGTTGAAATTTCGCCGACAATATGACAATTTTAGTATGCAAAATGATATATTCATTGTCGGCAACTGACAGAATGGCATTTTGGCTATAATTGCTAATTATAGTATGTTGTCCACTGTTGTTTATCATCGTACTTTTGCAGACTAAAATAGTCCATACTATGAGTAGCAAAAATATATTGGAAATTTTTGGCGGAAATGTCCAGAAATACAGGAAAGAAAAGCAGATTTCGCAGGAAAAACTTGCGGAAATTGCAGGCGTTCATCGTACCTATGTCGGTATGATTGAGCGGGCGGAAAAGAATATTACACTTCGTAATATGGAAAAGATAGCGAAAGCATTGAAAGTGGAAATAAAGGATTTACTTGAATAATGAAAATGCTGATTACTAAAATATTACAATGGCTTAACAAATACATTTTAAATACGGATAATACAAAAAGCAATATGGATAAATCGTTTCAAATTCCTCCTCAATCGCCTACAATGGTAATGTCTGCTGAAAAGCTAATCAACAGTTTACAATCATTGCTTGGAATGCCTTTTCATTTATCGGGTAAACCACGTACAGATGGCTCAACTTTACGAAAACTTGTCTCTAATACACTTTTATCAAAAGGCATAGCATCCGAAGCAGAAATCGGAAGTTTTGAGATTATTCCGCCAAAGAAAAAAGGCGTTCCTAAAATGATTCGTGAAATGGTTGATACTTACATTGTAACAACAGGCGATTCATACAATTTGCAGGTTTGGAACAGATACCCTAACAGTCGTTCGATTTTGGTAAAATATGCCAATGGCGAAACCAT
>JAIRPX010000184.1 GCA_031256775.1 Dysgonamonadaceae bacterium | reverse complement strand
TGCATTATATTTTCCATTGTTTCGCCAACTAATAATCCCAACAAAGCAACAATACACCCTGTTCTGTCTTTTCCTGCGTGGCAATGAATTAAAAATATATCTTTTGCAGGGTCTATCTGTTTAAAAATTGCCTTAAATATGTGTTTGTGTCCCAATGCAAAATGCCGATATGCAATTTGAATGTCCGTACCATAATGATACTTTTATATAAATTCTTCGGATTGCTGGCGAGGGTCTATGCTCAAATGCAAATGCTCAAAAAGTGTCCGACTTTTTTCCGTATAAGGATTTAGCGCATATTCGTCGATATCTCGTAAATCAATAACTTTATTGATTTTGTGCAGTTTTAAAATCTGCAAAAAAATCTTCATTTTGATAGCTTGTGAGTACAGAGGAACGAAAAATTTTATCTGCTTTTATTTTTGTGTTTATCATTGCAATATCTCTGAAATTCCATATAAAGTCGCGGGAATAAACAAGTTCCATAAAGCCTTATTGAGGTGATTTCAGTATCTGCGTAAATGTTCAATTTTTCTATTGTAACATAAAAGAATGTTAGCAAATCGCGCTTTTTCTTATTGGCTTCGGGCAAATATAAAGTTCCATTCAGTTCTCTGAAAAATAATAACTCCTTTTCCCGAATGTCCTTTGCTTTTGTTTTATCATTGAGTATATTGGCATTTTTTGGGGGCAAGTATGAATGTGCAATATTCCCTGAACTCAAATAATTCAGTTGAATGGCACAATGTAAAGCAATATTGTAGAAGAAATAAAATTGATAACTATCACTTCGTTTGTGCATACAAGAAGCCGATTCAAATTCATAAATAAATTTGTCGGTTAATTCTCTAACCAAACTTTCTAACCCATTGTTTTGTAAGTTTTGTTTCTTTTATACAATAATCTGTTTCAAATATTTCTCTATATCTACTTCTAAACCTGCCTGTTGAAATATAATGCTATCTGATACCTTCTCTATTTCTGAACCTAAAAAAATTCTATTTATTTCAGGCAGATTTTCATACCAATTAACTTCTAATTTTGGGCTATCTTTAAAATAGACAACTATTTTATTGCGCAAATCTACTTGCATAATTTTCAAGATAGACGGCAACTTATTCTTTATCAACACGCATAATTGATTGGGATTAAAACTTTTTTTGTCAATCCACAACGAATAATCTATGTCTGATTTACTCGTGGTTTGTTTTCGTGCAAATGAGCCGATTAACAAGGCGACTTTAATGTCTTTGCACTCTGCAAAAATTGCAGGCATTTTATTTATGATTTCTATCTGCTTCATTGTGATAATTTTCTTTTATATTACTAATTATTTGTTGAATTTCTTTGTCTGTAATATTTGCAAAGTTAGTTATTTTACAATTTTACACATCAGCCCAGAGCATCTGTATTAAATTATCGCTTATCAATTCGTCAGTTATTTTAGCCAACCTGAATGCTTGTTCGGGCGGTGCAGGATAAGGCGTATCCCATATTCTTGTTTTTAGCCGTTCCAAACAAGTTTCCAATGGAATTTTCAGAATGATAATCAGTTTTAATTCTTCTGTTTGCCGCAAAATATCAGCAATGGTTTCGCCCGTATCGTCTAAACCTGTCGCTTTAATCAGTTGCAATTTGTCTGGTTGAATACTGTTTAGAAAGGTTTGTTTTGCCACTTTTTCCTTTTCCATTGTGCCATCGCCTATTCTTCTACGAAAATCATCAATAGACAGATATTCAAATATTGGCATTGTCATTTGTATTTGCTCTGCTAAAAATGATTTTCCTGACGCTAAATTTCCAAATATCAATACTTTCATATCGGTTTCCTCATATTACAAGTTCTACATAATTCAACGCTTTTGTAGTTATCTACAAGTTTTCTGTAAATCGGACTTGCCAAAACTTCTTGTATCGTTGTTGTTTCGATATTCCCCAAATTACCAAGCGACTGCCGCAGATTATCGGGAGCGCAGCAGGGCGAAATTTTGCCTGTGGCGGAAATCCACAGTTCGCGTTCCAAAAACGGACATTCATAAGTTTGGGGAACTTCTGTTTTTTCGTTATCCGCAAGCAGCAAAATATTTTCCAACAAAATCTTGTCGCCGTTTGGTTTACGGTATTTTTCCTGCGCCTTGTAAGCCTGTTTCGCATACTCGTTCCACTTTGCAACACTTTCTTTCGTGGCTTTCATTGACAGATTTTCAATTTCGGCGAAGTGTGTCCACAAGTGGTGTCCTTTAATTCTATCAACTTCGATTTCGGCGGCAAGTTTTACCATATCAGCCAACTCATGCATATTGTTCTGCATAAAAGTCAGTTGGAAAGTAATGCGACAGAAATAACCTGTTTCTACGAAATGAGCGTTTCGGAAAGCAATCAGTTGCTTTGTGTTTTCCAATGCTTTATGAAAATTCGAACCGTTTCATTATCTTTTCGGAAGTTTCGGCGATTGCGCCGTTCCAACTGATTTTTATGTCGGTTGTGTTTGGTATAATGATTTTTGCCCATTCCTCGACTGATTTTTTCGGGAAAGTGCCGTTTGTTGTAAGATTGATTTTGATATTGTGCTTTTGCGACAATTCAAAAATCTTTTCAATATCCTTGTATAAAAGCGGTTCGCCCATTGTTGAAGGGATAATTTCTTTAACGCCGAGTTTTGCCGCTTCCTCAAAAATTCGTTCTACAATCTCAAACTTCATACGGCGGAATTTTACGCCTGTCGTTTCAAATAATTTTTGCTTGAAATCGCTGTACGGACTGTGTTCTTCGCATATTATGCAATGCAAATTGCAGTCTTCGGAAAATAAATATCCCTTTTCGCCTAAACGTTGCATTTCTTCGGGGGGGGCGATTGCACATTTCATTTGCTCTGTTAAAGAATTTATATCGCGGTGTTTGAACAGCAAACCATTAACTTTGTGATTTACATATTCGCACATTCCACCGTAATCTGCCGTAATTACAGGTATTTTGCAGGCTTGTACCTCATGAATGACAAGAGGCGAATTTTCCGCCAAAATTGATGGCACAACTATACAATCCACATTTGCAAAAACCGTATTTGCCAAATTCTTATTCACGTACTCGCCGCAAAATTCAATCGGATTTTTAGATGTTTCCGCCATTTTTTTCAAAGCGTTTGTACTTTGTCCGTTCTCTCGCCCGAATTTTTTTAGCGTTGCGGGTTGTTCTATTTGCTTAAATGCTTCTATCAACAAATTCATTCCTTTTGCGGGAATGTGTGTACCAATATAACCGAAAGTAAAATTGACTTTCTCTTTTGATTTTTTAGTTTGTGTCAGATATTCCGTCGGGAAACCATAATCAAGATAAATGATTTTGTTTTCGGGTATTCCAAAGTCAGAAATAAAACGGTTGCGTAAATATTTTGCAGATGCAATAAACAAATCTACTTTATTGATAATTGACTTTGTTTCAATCATTCGACGATTTATCCAATTTGCCCACGCTGCAATATCCTGTTCTCTTTCAGTTTCTTTGCCGCTAAAATAAACTTCGTAGCAATCACAGGCGCATTTATGGTTGTTTTGTTCATTGCACACCTGAAAATTATTTTCCTTAGCGCTACTGCGAGTTAAAAACTGCCCACGCGGACACATCAGCCAATAATCATGCAACATAAAAACGATTGGGTGCGACATGAGGTCGTGTAAGTGATTGTTTAACAAATAATTTAAGTCATCGAGTATGACATAAAACAAAGATTAAACCTGCTGTTTCGTCAGCAGTAGCCTATGGGTGGATGCACCTTAATGTATTAAGCTGCCCAGACAAGGTAGCCCGCCCGA
>JAIRPX010000063.1 GCA_031256775.1 Dysgonamonadaceae bacterium | reverse complement strand
GAAACTGCGTGTTTGTGCGCCGCGTCGTTCTGTGCGTATGCGCCAATGCCGGTCGTGTATGTTATGTTGCCCCGCGCGTCGTAATTTATTACCTTACTGTTGCCGCTTACACTGCTGTTAACGGTTTTCAGACGGTCAAGAACATCATAATCGAAGGATTCCGAGCCGTTCATTCCCTTGCGCGTTTTTAAATTGCCGGTTGAACCGTTAAACTCACAATCAATGCCGTGTATCGCCGACGCGCCTTTCAGAGTTTTAATGTTTGTAAGCAAACCCTGAGAGTTGCGCGTCTCTACGGCTGTCAACGCTCCGCCGCCAAGCCGTGCAGTGCGCGAAAGTCCAGTGTTTTGCGTTAATTCCCAGATATTTTGCGAATTTACCTGCGTCTTTTCAAGGTTGCCGTAAGCAACATTCCCGACAAACATCAAAACAATTATGTACAACCGCTTTTTCATAATGCAAAAGTAATACAAATTTTTTGAAAACAGACTAAATTATAAAGATTTAAATCCTGAACTATTTTTATAAAATCGTTCAGGCACTTGTTTTTTACCCGTTTGGGTGATGACAATGTGCTAAAAACTAACAATTTAGCCAAATAGTTGCGGATTTAAGGGAAATACAAAAATGCAATCTCTTTGCAATATTTTAACTTCCAAATATAAGCGGCTCGTAATGTATTTTTTTTATTCGTTCTATTCGTAACAATATTTTTTTTTATTCTGTATTTCAATATTGTTTGTCAATATTTTGTTTACAGTAAATGTAAACAAATAATACATATCTGGATACATTAGCAAATTCATACAATCATTGTTCAATACCGATTTGACAGAATAAAAACCTTCAACAGTAGTATTTTTAAATTCAATTATTTCGATTGATTCAGGAATAATTTTTTTGTCATTTGCAAAAAAGTCAAGATTACATAAAATTGTATCATTTCTATCGTGTGAAATTATTATATGGAACAGGTACTCTTTTTTATTTCCGTAATATCTCCTGAAATTGGGAATAATCGGAACAAAGGCAGGACCTGAAAACAGTACTTTGCCTCCGGGAAACGGCTCTACATAAAGTGAAAGCGAATCAAACGAATGAAACGGAATAATACGAAAATTTTCATTGGGAATTTGATATAAAGATGACTGCCTGTTTTTATTAACTTTTTCAAAATCAACGATATTATAGATATATGGATAGTACGAACAGTCATAGTAAAAACTGTTGCAATTATCCGTGCCTGCAACCGGTTTGTATATAGAATACTGCCGTATAAAAGAACAGGAATATAATGATGCGAATAATGTGATAGTCAAATATATACCGTGTTTTTTATATTCTGTAAACAAATATAATATATTTTTCATGACATATACAAATAGCCAGTTTATTGATTCTATTTTATAACTCATATAAATTCATCTGTAAATTGTAGAAAACGGAGATGTTAACGGAGTGTACACCAATATTCTTTTTTTCTTTAAAAACAACGGTATTACATCTATCGCATGTCCATCGTTAATTAAATCATTAAAAATGATATTAATTTCTTTAATGTCCCTTACTTTTACATCAAAAAAGAAAGTAAATTCGCGGGCTGAATTTCCCTGATATTTTTGCCAGTCCGATTTGACTGTTTCTACATCTTCCGGATATTCAGACCAGATACATTTACATGTAACCGGTACGCGATTATCTTTTTCGCATATTTTTTTTGGCAAAACAGTCTCGTTATCAATAATAAAATGGATACTGTCTAAAAATAAAGTCCAGTTTTTACTGCTGTAAACAGCTATTGTACAAGACCAGTCGCAACTGTTGTCATAACTGCTGAATCTTAAAACATTAGGGAACAATGGCAGAATTGCAGGTCCTGCTAAAAACGGGGCATAACAGACAGCCGGATATACGCAAAGACTATCTGCCCCGATATGATATGTAAATAAAAAATCATTCTGTCCGTCATGAGTCAGTATGTCGTATTTACGGACGGTTTTTTTTATCCATGGTTTTTGCGGTTTTTCATAACCGTAAGACCTGTCAAGTATAGATATACATGACGACAAAAATGAAAAAATTATTGTTAAAATAATAAATCTGTTTATGTAATTTTTCATGACTTTTTTTTATTATTTTTATTTTTTTTAATGTACGCCAAGACGTCCCTGTTTATACGTATCAAAATATAAATGCAATACAGGGTATTTTATAACATCAAATTTATCATAATGCACATTAATTTGGTTGGATTTTAAGCCATAAGCAGAACGATCAGCTTTTCTTCCGTAAGCAGTTGGATTTACCATTTTATCCGAACCATACCTGATATGCATTTTACCGAATTTAAGTATTGCTTTTGAGTCATAATCACGACTTCTTAGCCAATCTATTGGAACTCCATACTTCTCATAAACAGCTTCAAGCCTGTTCCACAGTACTTTATCAGGATCGGGTAGATTATTTGTTACGTTTATTTTTTCGGAACCGTAATTTTCCAATTGTTTCCGATATTCTCTATCAATTTCCATAATTTCTTCCGCATATTTTTGAGAAATTATCGTTTTTTGAAGATATTCGCCTGCCCATGTGGTCATAAATCCAACAGCACCGCTGACTGCTCCATTTCTCATTCCTTGTCTAACATCTCCACCCAAAAAACCGGCAGTAAATCCTCCGGCGACACTGCCAGTCAACGTAGAGGCTATACCGCGCTTAATAAATGACTCGCCAACACTGCCCATATTTACAGCACTACCCATCAATCCTCCAAAACCTCCGGCAAGCATACCCTGTCCGATATTACCGCCATATATGCCAGCTGATACTCCTCCTGCTACTGCGCCGCCTATTGCACCGCTTGTCAGTCCTGCAAGTCCTGCACTCATTCCTATAGCTTCGGCGCCAGCCATTGCAGCGTAACCTGCACCAAACCCAACAAGAGATATTCCTGCTCCGATTAATCCCTGACTAAAAGCTTTTTTACCCCAATCACCGTT
>JAIRPX010000027.1 GCA_031256775.1 Dysgonamonadaceae bacterium | reverse complement strand
TCGTTGTCTTCCATAGTGCGTCCCCATTGATTTTCAAGTTCGGTTAAAATAACGTCAAGACGCCTGTTAAGTGAAATAACGTCTGTAATAACGCCAATATTGAAATCAATGTAAATTACCGGATACTCAACCCATTTCTTTTCATGTTCTGCAATAGCCAGTCCGTCGAAAAGTTCTTTTTTCCCAAGAAAATACGCCTTGAGCGTTGATAGGAAAAGGCTTTTTCCGAAACGGCGTGGACGCCCAAGAAAACAGGGAACGCCGGATTCTGCCAAATCGTAGAGATAGCGTGTCTTGTCCACGTACAGAAAATTTCCGGTGCGCAGTTTCTCAAAATCCTGAATCCCGATTGGGAGTTTGCGAATAACTGTCATAAGCGTATCATTTTAAAAAATTCTTCAGTACAAAGATAGCGTAAAATTTTTGATATTGAACTGATATTGTCAACTTTTCTTTTTATGCTTTGCTGCGAAAGCCGACGGCGTTTCTCCAAATTCTTTCTTGAACGCACTGGTAAAATACGACAGACTTTTTATGCCTATTTGATCCATTACCTGAGTCATGGACATGTCCTGTTCTATTAACAGGCGGGCTGATTTCCGCAATTTGTAGTTTAAGATGAATTGAACGGTAGTCTTGCCTGTCAACATCTTTAGCTTTGAATAAAATTTGCTGTGGCTCATTGACAGTTCTGATGAAATGTAACTTATATCTATATCAGAACGGCTAAGATTAGCGTCGATAATTTCCACGATTTTTTTCAAAAATGCGTTATCCTGTTCATTAGAAGATAGTTCTATGCTGTCGGCATAATAATTTTTCGCATAATGTTCCCGCAATTTCTGCTGATGGTTGAACATGTTGTTTATTGTCAACAATAATAATTTGAAATCAATTGGTTTTTCAAAATACCTGTCGGCTCCAACGCCAACGCCTTCGCGATGAGATTCCATTCCAGTTTTTGCCGTCAGCAAAATAAATGGTATGTGAGACGTATTAACATCTGTTTTTACTTCGCTACACAGCGTAATACCATCCTTTAACGGCATCATTATGTCGCTAAGAATAAGATGTACTTCTATTTTTTTCAAAATTTCTATGGCTTCAACGCCATTTGCCGCACAAATTATTTCGTAATGCGGAGACAGATAGCTGGACAAAAGATTCCTTAAATCAATGTTGTCTTCAACTACCATTATTCTTTTTTTATCGTTCAGGCTGAGGATTGTTTCTTCTATGTTATTTGTATCGAAGATATATGATTCTTCATTGATTTCCAACTGTTTATCTGTTAATTCGTATTTCTCATATACTGAAGCGTCGTCTGGAAGGCACACCACAATATCAGTACCTTTATCCCTTTCGCTGAAAATTGAAACGTCGCCTTTATGCAGTAACACAAGACTCTTAACAAGCGCCAGACCAATTCCTGTTCCTAAATGCTGGTTAAGATTGACGGTGTTTACCTGGTAATATCTGTCAAAAACAGTATGTATAGATTCTTTTGATATGCCTATACCTGTATCGCTGACAACAATAAGGAAGCCGTTTTGAGGTAATTCAGTTTCCGATGCATTATAGCTGTATTCGTATTGCGACGAAAATTTGGATGGATTTGAATAGGTAGCTATTGTAATCTTTCCTCCATCTTCGGTGTATTTAAATGAATTGTTGAACAGATTCATTACTACTTTTTCTATTACCTGCTTATCTGCATAAAGCGTCTTGGGCAAATCGGGATCGCACATGATATTGAATTTTATGCGGCGTTTCAGGGCATAATCCTTGAAATCTGACGACAGGTCTGCAATTAAATGGTTTATATCTGTAAGCTGTATCAGCAAACGCATTTTCCCGTTTTCTATTGTTCTGAAATCCATGAGTTCATTAACAAGGTTTAACAGGCGCTGTGCATTATTGTTCAGTATCTTGTAATAGTATTCTTTTATCCCTTCCTGTTTAAGGTTCTCCAAAGCGGCAAGTATGAGCGACAGGGGCATCCTGAAATCATGCGAAATATTTGTAAAGAATCGCAGTCTGGATTGATGAAGTTCTTCTTTTTTCTGTTTATCAAGATTATCAATGTAAAGTTGCATTTTTAGTTTCCTGTGCCTGTTATAGTAATAAAAAATAAGCGTCGGAATACTCAATATAAGAATTAAATACAGCAAATAAGCCCAGATGCTTGCCCATGGCGGAGAATTGCGTTTTATTTTTATAACAAGCGGTTCTGCGCTCCACACGCCATCATTGTTTGCTGCCAGAGCCTCGAAATAATAGGTTCCGGAAGGTATTTTCGCATATACCACCTTGCGATCGAGCGCGTCGGTCGTTATCCACTCTGAATCGTATCCCCGTAAACGGTATTTGAACCTGTTTTTGTCGGGTAATAAATAATTATCCGACGAAAATTTGAATCCAAAATTGTCCTGGTCATAATCCAATACTATTTCATTATCAGACAGTTTTTTCTTTAAACTTGGAATTGCAGAGAGGTTATTTATGTAAAAATCGGAAATAATAACTCTCGGCTTGTGTTTATTTAAGCCTACGCTTTGAGCGTCAATTATTGTAAAACCGTTTGTTCCGCCAAAGTAAAGCTCGCCGCCGCTTCCGCGATACGAAGCCAGGTGATAATATACGTTCCCCTGTAAACAGTCGCTTTCATCGAATCGGCGATATGTATTATCTTTGATATTATAGCGAAAAAGTCCTTTATTTGTGCCTGCCCATAAGCAATTTGAATTATCAAAGCATATACTGTTTATGATGTAAACGTCAAAATGCAGCAAATCGGTGTAATATGTAAACTCGGATGTTGAAACGCTGTATTTTACCAGCCCCCTGCCTACTGTGCCTATCCATATATTGTTGTCGGCATCAACGCATAAAGAGCGGGCTTTCAAACTTTCCTGCTTTCCTGATGACATATCTTCTATGTTGCCTGTTTGAGTGTTCATCCTGTAAAGACGTTTGTCTGTTACAAGCCACAAATTACCATTATTATCTTTCTGAATGTCAAAGATATAATTATCGTTTCCGAAAGCGTAATGCGTAAATGTTTCATCTTTGAACGAAAAAAATGATACTAATGAATTATCTATTTGATATGCAACCCATAAGCCCGAATCTCCCTGCGGAATAATTTTCCTGATATTATTGGCATATAAACTGTTTTTGTCGCTGGGATTGTTTAGAAAGTGTCGAAATTTTTTTGTTTTTGTATCGAAACAATCAATACCGCCCTTGTACATTGAAATCCAAAGTCGTTTTTGCGAGTCGAGAACTATGGATTTAACATTGTTGTACGACAAATTATTGTCGCCATCGCCTGATTTATAATATGTGAAAGCTCCCGTTTGCCTGTTCATACAGTTCAAACCGCCGCCTTCCGTACCAATCCATAAAAGATCGCCGTCTTCTGCAAAACTGCTGACAAGTCCGTGATTGAGAGGACTTTCATTAGGCGTATATGTCTTAAACATTGATTCTTTTTCCAGATTGAGATAACACAATCCTCCGCCAAATGTTCCTATCCAGATATTTTGCTGCGAATCGCCAACAATATACCACACCGAATTATTCGGCAGGCTGAAAATATCGGATTTTGAATGTTGATATCTTTGAACTTCTCCCGAAGCTGGATTCAATACATAAGCGCCATCCTGAGCGCCAATCCACACTTGACTGTTTTTATCTATGTATAAAGTGTAAACAGGTATGGTTTCATTGCTAATTTGCCACTGCTTTTCTATAGATTTGGTATGGGTATTTATTTTCATGACATGGCGATTCTGTGTTAAAATCCAAAGGTATTCTCCTGCATGACAAATGCTTGCAATTTTAAAGTCTGAAGGCAGTCGATAAAAGAGCGAAATTTTTCCTGCTGTTTCATTATCGGAAAAATATATTGAGTTATTATACGAAGCGAAATACATGCAAGATTCGCCCCTGCTGAAATAGCGACTGTAAACAGGTTTTTGTTTATACAAACATTTTTCTATGATTTCTCCATTACAGTTCAGCCTGTGCAATTCACTTTCAATCGTACACCATATTGTGTTTTGTCCGTCTATTGCAAAGTCGGTAACGGAAACGTCGATAAGTTTTTCAAAAGAATCAGTTTGCTTGTCGTAACTGAAAAGACCTTTGCTTGTTGAAACATAAAGAGTTCCGTATAAGTCTTTGTCCATGCTGTGAAAAATCGGAATATCAGGATTCTGAAAATAGTGTGAATATCTTTTATATTCATATCCATCGAAACGCTGAAGATCGTTTCCAAGAAGAATCCAGATAAAACCTTCGTCATCCTGAATAATGTCCTGTACGCCATCGTAGTAGAAACCGCCTTTAGGTGAAAATGTTCTGAATTTATACGGGTTTTGACTGTAAACAGCAAAAACGTTCACAACTAAAATAAAATGCAGAACTATAATGCGTAACATGCAAATAATTCCTAACAGATATATTTTTTTTGAAAATAGATTCATGCTTTCACTTTTTTTGCTTAACAGGCTACAAATGTAGCACATTTTTTTAATAAATACAAAAATAAATGCAATTCAGAGTGAAAAAGTGCGAAAGCGTGAAAACAGAGACAACGCTTTACCCCTGAAATTTTCATCAAATTTTCCATTGTCGTAAACTAATTTTCCGTTAACAAATGTTTTTTCCACTTTGTTTGAAAAAACTGTTCCTTCAAAAGGCGACCATCCGCATTTGTAGAGTATATTATTTTTGGAAACCATCCAGTTTGCAACAGGATTTACCAGCGACAGATCGGCATAATAGCCTTCCCTGATATATCCTCTGTCCTGAATATTAAACAGTTCGGCAGGAGCGTGAGCCATTTTTTCCACTACTAATTCTTCCGTGAAAACTCCCTGTTTGCACAGTTCAAGCATGGCAACTAACGCATGTTGAACCATTGGTCCTCCCGAAGCGGCTTTCAAACATGAACCTTCTTTTTCTTCAGCAGTATGAGGCGCATGATCGGTAGCGACTACATCTATTTTGCTCTCAATCAATGCTTTCCGTAATGCGTCCCTGTCGGAACGCGATTTTATTGCAGGATTCCACTTAATAAGGTTTCCTTTTTCAGCATAATCTTCATCGGAAAACCAGAGGTGATGTACGCAAACTTCGGCAGTTATATGCTTTTCATTCAGAGGTTTGACTTCCAAAAGCGACAATTCTTTTTCTGTTGACAGATGAAAAATATGCAGACGTGTATGAAATTTTTTAGCCAGTCTGACGGCTTCGGAAGAAGAATTAAAACAGGCGTCAACATCGCGTATTTTTGCATGAAAGGTAATATCCAAATCCTGACCATACTGCTTGATTAAGCGAGCTTTATTTTGCGCTATGTCGGCTTCGCTCTCGCAATGAACAGCAATGATTTTATTCGTTTCAGAAAAAATCCGTTCCAGAGCAAACTTGTTATCAACCAGCATATTGCCTGTTGACGAACCCATAAAAACCTTGATTGCTGCCGCCTTATGCACTTCTTCTCTTTTCAACTCTTCAATATTGTCGTTGGTTGCGCCAATGAAAAAAGCATAGTTAGCCATCGACTTTTGAGCCGCCAGTTCCAGTTTACTGTCAAGGGCTTCTATTGTAACAGTTTGCGGCACAGTATTGGGCATATCCATATAGGAAGTAATTCCTCCGGCAACGGCGGCGCGGGATTCGGAAAAGACGTCGCCTTTGTGCGTCAAACCTGGTTCGCGAAAATGCACCTGATCGTCAATCATTCCGGGCAGCAGCATCAGTCCGTCAGCGTCAATAACAGTATCTGCCTTTGCGGAAAGCACATTAGGGCTGGGCGCTATCTTACTTATCCGCTCATCTTCAATCAATACGTCAGCATGAAAACGCTTGCCTTCGTTAATTATTAGGGCGTTTTTTATAAGGAAGCTGCTCATTCTTCCACGTTATATTTTTTAAACAAACTTTCTAATTTCAATTGGATAACGCCCCAAAGCGCTTCGCCGAATATTCCGCTGCTCATTTTGGAAACGCCTTCTACTCTGTTTATGAAAATAATAGGGACTTCTTTCAATTGAAAATGACGGATATAGGCTGAAAACTTCATTTCAATTTGAAAAGCGTAACCTTTGAAGCGGATTTTATCCAAATCAAGAGTTTCCAATACTTTACGGCGATAACATTTAAATCCGGCTGTGGTGTCTTTGATGTTCATGCCTGAAATAATCCTTACATAAACCGATGCAAAATACGACATTAAAACCCTGTGAATTGGCCAGTTGACCACATTCACCCCCGAAACGTAGCGCGACCCGATAGCCACATCAGCTCCTTCATCGAAGCAGGCTTTATACAGTCGGGGCAAATCGGCAGGATTGTGGGAAAAATCAGCGTCCATTTCAAAAATATATCCGTAATCCCGCTGCAATGCCCATTTAAATCCGGCAATATAAGCTGTTCCCAGACCTAATTTTCCTGCACGCTCTATCAGAAAAAGACGCGATGCAAACTCGTTTTGTAAATTCTTGACAATATTGGCTGTGCCATCGGGCGATCCGTCGTCAATAACTAATATGTCGAACGATTTTTCGAGAGAAAAAACCGCCCTGATTATTTTTTCAATGTTCTCCTTTTCATTATAGGAAGGAATAATTACTATACTGTCACTCATATTTGTTAGTTTATTATTTATGTGAATATGCAATAAATTTTACATGCCAATTTTCAGAAGAATATTCGAGCTGTTTTTTGCAGCGCATAAGGGATTGGCAAGTGTGAGAGTAAATCGGTACTTTCCTGCATCAAGTTCTGGAACAACCGTTGTGAGGTTGCCGCTGACAGTTGTATGCGCAGGAAGAGTATGAATAGGAGCTGCCAGTTCGCAGTCGGCTAAGTTCCATTTAGATTTTTTAAAATTTCCGGCGTATGCAACTTTTAATATCACAGGAAATTCAGGATGTTCAAAATCTATATTGATGTTCTCAGGATTTTCTATTTCAAAAGGAATATGAAGCGTATCGCCTTTACAAACATTCGTTTTTGTCAGATCATACTTGATTTTCAGCCTGTTAACCGACTGGAAATTCTTTGCAAAATAACCGGAAAACGAAATTCCATTAACAGTGTATTCGCGTGATTTGTTATTGTCTTGAATAGCAACAAAAACCGGTTTTCCCTGATAAGCCAGTTCTTTTTCGTAAATGTCAAACTGCGTTAACCTGCTGTCTATAGCGCTTAATACAAACGATTCATTTCCTGTGAAAAAGTGATAATTGGAAGGATTCTGGAAAGAGCCGGAGAAAACGACAGGCAAATTACCGGCGACAGATTCAATGGCTACGCATTTTTCTTTTTTTCCGCTGAAACCCAATTTTTCAGGCAGCGCCCCGGCAATCAGCAAAACTCTGACAGTCAATACTAAAAGTATGGAAGGCGCAATTATTTTTTTTACATAATTCATAAGTTTCCTGTTTTCCAGGCTGCGGCGATATAGTAAAATAATTATTGGCAACGAGCAAACAACCGTCCAGTGAGGCTCCACATGCCCTCGAAACGAACTTATCCAGAAAAAAGCGATAACTCCAACAATCAGGAAATACAATCCTCTCTCAAAAATATCTTTTGGCTTATATTTTATAATGACATAAATTGCCGCGCCAAACGTAAAAGGATTAAATACTGCCAACTGATTGGGAATAAATTCAAAAAAATAATTCCATTTAAAAATACTGCTCCTGTCGTTTAAATGATACTTGAAACTTGGAAAATCATTTGCTATCTGCCAGTAGAAATGAGGCGCGAGCAATAAAATTGCCAGTAATCCGGCAAACCATACTTTATAATTGAAAAGCAGTCTCCAGTTCGACAGGAATATAAACCCTATAATAAGGACTGCGTGATATTTGCTGTAAACCATTCCCGTCATGGAAAAGGCAAGAAAAAAAGTATTTGCCCATGATCCGTTATCAAGGAATTTCTTGTAGGCTAACAGGAACAGGGCTGCGAAAAACAGTAGCGGAACGTCGGGCGTAGTCACAAATCCGTAAGCCTGAAACATAACTAAAGAAGCAGAAACCGTGAAAAATAAAATCACTTTTGAAATGTCTGGCAACTTGTCGGAAATTATTTTCCAGACTAAGATAAGCGTAAATATCTGTAAAACAACAGTAACAAACCTGACGGACAAATTCCCGCCAAAAAACATATTAGAAATAAATGTCATAAGACCAACCATTGGCGGATGATCGAAGTAACCCCACGATAAATTTTCTCCGTATAAAAAATAATACGCTTCGTCGCTCATTATTTCAGTAAAAACCGACTGAATAAAATTTATGCCTAACCAAAAGAGTAGCAAAAACATAAACCATTTTTTCCAACTCTGTGAACAATTGTTTTGAATAAAAATTTGACTTTTCATAAAAAAAATTTGCCGTAAAGTTACGACATTTAAAAAAAACTTCGTACATTTGCACCTGTTTTTTCATCATTTACTAGTGTAAATTGCAAACGGAAGTAAATAGCGCCTAAAATTAACACAATATTTGTAAGTGAAGGTAGTTGTAAGTGAATCAGGTATGGCGCGTATTGTTGCTGTTGGTTACATAATGGGTTAGTTGCATTTTAGTTAATTTGGTTAAGCATGTAACAACACAACGTGCAAGTTACAAGTTGTAAATTTGATAGATTGAGGTTGTCGTAATAAGTTGAAAATAACTCGGAGACAACCTCAATCATTTTTTAAATATGACAAACATACTCAAAAAATAAGTACAAATGACTTACGATGAAACAATTGAATATTTATACAACAGCGCTCCAATGTTCCAAAACACAGGAAGCAGCGCCTATAAAGAAGGAATGGAAAACTCTTTCCTGATTGACAAACGTCTTAATCATCCGCACACAAAATACAGAACGATTCATGTTGGCGGAACAAACGGCAAAGGTTCCACATCGCATCTGCTGGCTTCGATTTTGCAGGAAGCAGGCTACAAAACAGGACTTTACACTTCTCCACACCTGCTGGACTTCAGGGAAAGGATTAGAATTAACGGCGAAATGATTTCCAAAGAGTTTGTCGTTGATTTTGTTGCTGCAAATAAAGACTTTTTTGAAACGTTGCAGCCTTCTTTCTTTGAGCTGACCACAGGAATGGCTTTTGCTTATTTTGCCGAAGAAAAAGTTGACGTCGCAATAATAGAGGTCGGGTTAGGTGGACGGTTGGATTGCACTAACGTTATCACGCCCGTTTTAAGTATAATAACAAATATCAGTTTAGACCATACTAACTTGCTGGGAAATACGCCAACGGCTATTGCGCGCGAAAAAGCAGGGATAATTAAATCGGGCGTGCCGGTTGTTATTGGAGAAGCAGAAGGCGAGGTTAAAGATGTTTTCATTGAAAAACGAAAAACAGAGGGCGACGGACAGATTGTATTTGCGCAAACAATTGAAGGAGAAATATTTAATAACGACGGAGCTGATTACTGGAAATTCAATACGCCAGATTATCCGGAATTGATTGGCGAATTGGGCGGCTACGCTCAGGAAAAAAACGCGGCAACCGTATTGTGCGCCCTTGAAATCCTGAAAAAAGAATTTTCAATTCCTTCCCAAACTGTTTACGGGGGATTCGGCAAGGTAATCGGAAATACAGGATTGCAGGGACGCTGGCAGATTGTGCAGCATAGCCCGAAGGTAGTTCTGGATACAGGACACAACATTGGAGGTATAACATATATTGTTAAACAGCTACTATCTGCACATTACGAAAAACTGCATATCGTTTTCGGGATGGTGAATGACAAGGACATATCTTCTGTGCTTAAGATTTTACCGCAGAAAGCTATATATTATTTCACGCAGGCAAATATTCCACGAGCGCTCGACGCGCGTTTACTGGCGGAACAGGCTGCAACTTTCGGATTGAAAGGCGATTTTTTCCACTCTGTTGAAGAGGCTTTTTTGGCAGCAAAAGACAATGCAATGGAAAAAGATTTTATTTATGTCGGAGGGAGTACATTTATCGTAGCGGATGCCCTTTTATTGCTAAAAAAAGGCATATAACTATCCTTATTTTTCATATTTCAATGATAAACACCCCCTTTTATCCTCAATTTACGCAAAATTATAAAATACCCCCCCCGATTTAACATTTATTGACTAATTTATTTTGCAAATGATTGATTTTACGTGTAAATTTGCACCCGAATATAATTACTCACTAAAAAAAGACAAAAAAATGAAAAAACAAGGATTTTTTTTCACATTGTGTTTATCTATTTTGATGACAGTTGTTGCAGGATGCAAAAGTTCGGAAGTAGACGTCCCTTTCAGCAAAGTCAAAACAGATAAAAAGTTCTACAGGGCAGTTGGCGCAGGCGTAAGTCCTGATTTGGCTATTGCTAAAAAAATTGCACTCCAGAATGCAAAATCGGAAATTGCAGGATCAATCCAGTCCACCTTTAATCAGGTAAATACTGCTTATTTTGAGCAGTACGGTTCTGGAGCTACGCCCGATTTGTCGCAAAAAATTGAAGGAATGAGTCAGGACGTGGCTTCGCAGGTTTTGACCAATGTAAGGACTATTGATACTAAGTATCTGAAAATAAAGAAAAGCGACCATGTGCGCTGCTTTGTAGCAATAGAAATGTTAAAGAGCGATGTAGGTAAAGCCGCTATGGACGGGCTGAGCAAAGCTAAAAAAGACAATATTGACATTGACGAAGCTAAATATCGCGAGATATTCGACAAGGCGCTGGACAGCGAAGAATAACAAGGGCATGAATGAGGCTGTTCAAGATGCACTTTTTAAACAGCCTCTTTTAAATTAAAAAACACAAATGAAAAAAAGGAGAATAACACTTATTATCCTGTTTTTATACGGGATAGTCACCTTTATGTCTTTAGCGCAGAACAAAGACATTAAAATCAAAGGCGCTAAGGGCGAATGGTCTATCTCGAATATAACCCCTGAACAGGCTTACGAAAAAGCCCTGATAGAAGCCAAGTTTGAAGCATTGCGCCAGGCTGGAATTGATGAATCTATTAATGCCATCAATTCACTGTATTCAACAAGCGAAGGCAACGACTATACCGGCATCAGCAATATTGAATTGGGAGGCGAAGTTATTGATTTTACTGTTGTCGATAAGAAAATCGAACAGGAAAAAGGCTCAAAATCCGACAAGCTTATCGCGAAAGTGACAATTAATGCCGTTGTGCGAAAGTATGATAAAAAAAGGGATTCGTCTTTTCAGATAAAAATAGAAAACCTGGAAAATTCCTATAAAGACGGCGGCTCATTAACCTTTTCTTTCACACCGCATAAAGCAGGATATTTGAAAATCTTTGTTTTTGAAGACGATAAAAGCGGATCTGTACTCTATCCCAACGAATATGAAAAAAATATCCTCTTTGAAGGCGGGAAAAAAGTTAAATTTCCAATATCAAGAGAGATGGATTACAGCTTGGCTAAAATTGACAATACAAAAGAAGTGGAAAATAATCTTTTGATTTTTGTCTATACCAAAAATGATGTTCCTTTTTATGAAAAGGACATTAATTATCATTCCGTATTGAACTGGATTGCAAAAATCAGCCCCGACGAAAGAGTGGAAGTGCGGAATCTGTTTCAAATTACAAAGGTAAATAAAAAATGAATTATATTTATGAAACTGAAATACAGTATATTGATATTATTATGCACTATGTTTACATTGGTGGTGCAAGCTCAAACAGGAAACTTCGACAAGAAAAAAAGCGTCCAGTCGTTTGAAGATTTTAAGAAAAAACAAAGTCAGAAATTTGAAAACTACAAAAAAGACAAACAGTTAGCTTTTGCCAAGTTTTTAGAACAAAAATGGAAAGAATTTGAACTTTTTGCAGCGCAACAGCCTGTAGAACGCCCCAAACCGATAGATCCTCCTGTGGCAGATCCAAATGATACTGTTGCCGACGTGAAAATGCCCGTTGCGCCAACAATAATAAAACCGGCGGAAGAAAAGCCTGTTCCTGAACCGGTTAAACCGATTGTTCCCGATAATGTGGAATACAGTAAAATTGATATTGAATTTGCTGGTCATAATTTATCGCTTAAATACGACAGGGTATTTAATATCGACCTTCCTCAGATAACTGAAAACAAAATAGCCGAATACTGGACAAAAATGGCTAAGGGCAGCTTTGAAGAACTCGTTTATCAGTGCCTGCAAATTAAAAAGGATTTAAAACTGAACGATTGGGGATATTACATGTTTGTCAACGCGCTGGCAAATGAGATTTATTCTCCGCAACAAAAAAACGAAAAAGTGGCGCTTACCGCTTTCATTCTTGACAACAGCGGCTACAAAATACGTATGGGGAGGGATGAAGAAAATAAGGAACTGGTGCTTCTGGTCGCCTCAGCAGATCAGATTTACCGCAAGTCGTTTTTTGTATTTTCGGGCGAAAAATATTATTTGCTAAGCGACACGCAGGCTAAGTCTATCTATACGTATGACGAATGGAAAGACGGCGAACAGAAAAAAGCAATTAACCTGATTATCAGTCAACCGGTGAAAGCCGTCAACAGCTCGCAGACCAAGATGATTAAAAGCGGGCAGGACGGAAACGAAATAGCTATAGAATACAATCCTAATCTCAGGGAATTTTATGACAAGGCGCCATTTAGCGACCTTGCGGTCTATTTCAATTCCGAATGTTCGGAAAATGTCGTCAATTCGCTGAGAAATGTTTTTACTCCTGTTCTGTCCGGTAAAACAAAAACGGAACAGGTGGCGGCATTACTGCGTTTTATTCACGAAGGAATGCCTTATAAAACTGATAAGGAACAGTTTGGGCGGGAAAAATATTTCTTTTACGAAGAAACGTTCATGTATCCCTTCACCGATTGCGAGGATAATGCAATACTGTTCACTTATTTGGTGCGTAAATTTACAGGGCTGAAAACAGTTGGACTGCTGTATCACGATCATGCCGCTGCCGCCGTAAGACTGGATGAAAACATTGAGGGAAATTATGTTGTTCATAACGGCGATAAATATATGATCTGCGACCCTACATATTTCGGCTCGCGAATTGGTCAGGCAATGCCGCAGTATTTGAACGAGTCTGCTCAAATAATTGAAATAAAATAATCACTTACGTTCATTAAAAAATCATACAAATAAAAAATCATACAAATGAGAACAAATAATTTTAATATTCTCAGAACATTACTGTTCCTTTTCTTTTATACTTTTTCACAGATTGCAGTCTTGGCTCAGGTTGAATTTAGCAAGGATTTTCCCGCTGCCAAAGAAATTAAAGTGTTCGATAATGCCAGTTTTAGGCTGGTATATTATTCCGAACCGGAAGTGAATACCTATCGCGACAGAATGGTCGTCAGCAAGAAAAATATCAGCGCTATTGCCCTGAATCCAACGGGGAGTTCTCTGGCTGTCATTCAGAAAGATAAAATTTTTATCTATTCTTTTTTGCATGTATCGGAAAAACTTTTTGAATTTAAATATCCCTCCGAACTTGGCAAAAAGCCTAAACGCTTTCCTGTGGCTCTGGCTTATTCAAAAGACGCGAGAAACCTTCTTGTGAGCTTTTCGTCGGGCGAGATAGTCGTTTTCGATACGCGGGAATATAAAATGCAGTATGTGCTGCGCAATGATGACGTGCCTGCCAATTCCCTGTATATAAGTCAGAACAACTATTTTGTTGCAGCCGTAAAAGGCAGCGATATTGATATATGGAATTTTGAAGCAAAAACTGTCCGCAAGAAAATAAAGATGGACAAGCCTGTAAATGGAATTGCATTTTCGCCCGACGGTTCGATGATGGCTGCTACTTCCGTCAACAAACTATATATTTTCAATACCCGCGACTGGGAAATAATGCAAAGCTACGATGCCAAAGGTAACGAAAGTTTTACTTCGCCTTCATTCGGTGCGGACGACAAATATTTGGCATTTGTACACGATACCACTAAAATAGCTATTTTGAATGTCCGCAAAAAAGATATTACGCAGGAAATTGCTGAAAAAGAGGCAGTGAAAAGTCTTTCTTTTCTTCGCGAAGAGGCAAGCAATAAGGAGTACATCATATCTATTCGCCCAAAATCAGTCGTTTACTGGAATGCCAACGGACTGAATCCATTCTACGGAAAGATTATCAATCAGGAAGTTGATAAAAAAATGAATGAATGGGTTAAGATGATGCAGGACGAAACAATGGAAGATTACAAAATCCGCGTAAATGAAGAAAACAGAGCCAAACAGATGGAAGTTTTCATGCAGGAAGCCGCAACGTCATTAGCAGGTGACAGGATTGCAATTGAAAATCCTTTTGTAGGCGAATACAATAATGAAAGCAACCTGCTCGCTATTAATTTCACGTCTTTACCGCCGATAGGTATTGCCGTTCCATCTTCCGAACTTGCCGACTTCGGCGACAACAGCAAACTTAAATTTAACAATGCTGTTTATATGCTGAACGATGAAGATGAATTTGTACTGGCGTATATTGAAGTAACAAACGAAGTTAACAACAAGGTGTATATTTATGACAATATCGGTCGCACCCGCCTGACAGCTATCGAAACAGACGTTAATTTTGTTCCCCTCGAAATACTTCAGATTGCCAACCAGGAAGAAATCAATCTTCAAACAGTTAAGGAAGATATTGTTGAACAGAGCAAACAGGAAAACCTGATTACCGAAAATACGCAGATCAACGTTAAAACGGAAGTAGTTGCCGACGTTGACGCCGACGGTAACAAAATATTCAACTATCTGGTTGATTATCAATATGAAGTTATCAATAAGGAATTTTCGGAAAAAGAAGATTTCCCGCCGGGAGCCTACAATATTCAGCGTTCCAATGCTGCAATGTCTTTGATGAAGATCATTAAAAGTTCTTTTGAAGAAGGCGATTTTGCAAAATATATGAAAGACGGGAAACGTGTGAAAATAACTATTACCGGTTCGGCTGACGGAACTCCCATTCGCGGGAAAATTCCTTATAGCGGAATATATGGCGATTTCACGGATGAACCATACCGCCAGAACAACGAGTTAAATGCAATGACCGTAACAAAAACTACAGGTATTACTCAAAATCCGCAGCTGGCATTTATCAGGGCAGTCAGCGTGAAAGATTATCTCGAAAATAACATTTCCACTCTTCAAAACACCCAGAACGATTTCAATTTCAATATCGAAGTATCGGAAGAACGCGGCGGGGAATTTAGAAGAATTGATATTAAATTTACAATTATTAATGCATTTGAACAGTAAGTATTAAAAAAATGAAAGCAATATTTTCAATATCAGTTATCCTGTTTTTAGTTTATTCTTCATTAGCGGGATATTCGCAAAACACGGCTGAAACTTTTAAAAAAGCGAATCAGGCTTACGTGTTTTTTGAAAGCGAAAGAGAAAAGGGAACAAATATCGACGCTACGTATAACTATCTGTTAGACAGTTATAACCAGTTTCAGAAAGTGGCGACAGCCTCCGATAATGGCGAATTTGTCAACGCGGTCAAGAATCGTCTTAAAACCGCTTATCCGTTTATAGAACGGGCTGTTATCTATTATTCCGAAGCAAAAAACGACGTAAGAACTACGGATTTTGCAATTCCTTATATAGAAATTCCCAAAATGGCTTTATTCAGAAACGAAATGTTGCCACAAAGCAGCCAGTATGCTTCAATTGTATATTCTGCTGGAATATCTGCATACAAGGCGGAGAAATACAATCAGGCAATAAGCCTGTTTCAGGAATATCTTGGAACCGATTCAAAAGAATTTGCAAAAGATGCTTACCTTTATATGAACATGGTTTATCAGGCGCAGAAGCGTTACAAAGACCAGGAAAATATCCTGGAACGCGCTCATACGCAGTTTCCATTAGTTCTGGATTTCCTTTACAATCTGGTGAACGTTTACATTGCAACTCAGAACGTTGATAAAATTTTGTCAACAACCGACAAAATTCTCTACATTGATCCGAATAATGAAAAAGTACTTCCCATAAAGGCGCGAATACTTGAAAATTCAGGGAAAAATGAGGAGGCTTTACAGATTTATCAGCGATTGCATACTTTGAATCCCGATAATTTTGAAATATTAACAGGTTTGGCTCGAAGCAATTTCAATTATGCTACGGAAATTATCAACAATGGCTCTACGATTGTCGATGATTCGAAATATGCTCTTGTAAGACAAAAAGCTGCCGGTTATTTGATAGAAGCGCAGGAGATGTTCCTCAAAATACTGGAAAAAACGCCCGAATCGAAACAGTATATGAAAGGATTGTCCAGCACTTACCAGTATATGGATATGGTACCCGAATATACGGTGCTGGAACAGATGGTCGCCGACGGCGTAGATTTCACAAAATTCCAGTCGCGTTTGCTGGCTTACAATGAAGCTCAGAAAAAAGCTCCCGTTTTAGCCGTTAAAGATTCTCCGTCTGTGCCAACGCCTACCAGTCCGGCTAAACTGGTTCTTCAGATAGACGGTTTTTCAGATGGGAATAAGAACAATATAATCGACGCTGGCGAATCATTCGCGATAGCTCTCACCCTGCATAATCAGGGAACGGGCGACGCATACAATGTGAGGTTGCGTCTTTCGGAACAAAACGGTCTGGACAGCTATTTCGACGGAGCAAAAGAAATGGATGGGGGAAATATTCCTGCGGGAACTTCCAAACAATATACGATGCGTTATATAGTGGACAAAATGATGCCGCAGGCTGATGCGTCCATTAATATATACGCTTTTGAGGCTAACGGTTTTGACGCCGATCCTGCCGAACTTTTAGTTGCCACGATGGATTATGCCATGCCCCGCCTGACGGTAGCCGACTATCAGTTTTTTGCTGCATCCGGAACATCCATCACACTGGGAAATAACGGTAAGCTTAGTGTTGCAATCCGCAACGACGGAAGCCAGACCGCCAGCAACGTGAAGGTTAATTTCAAATTGCCCAGCAATATTTATACCACCGAAGTTACAGAAATGTTAATCGACAGTATCCCTTCAGGGGAAGTTTCCGTTGTGGACTGCGGATTTCTTGTCAACAAGCGTTTTGATCAGGATTCTATCGCTATTTTGTTTTCCGCTACGGAAGCAACTAAGTCTTCCTATATTAACGATGCTTTTAAGGTGAAATTAGGGCAGTACCTTACTTCCGCCAGCGCTATCAAAATCGACGGGATAGCCCAGCAACGCAAACCAGCGACGACGCCAGGTGATGGGGGAATACTGAAATTTAAAAGCGAATTACTGGACTATGTGCCGGAAGGAACTGCATATCCTCACCGCTATGCCCTGGTTATCGGAAATGAAGATTACAGCATTGCAGGCGCCAGCGCTGAAATTAATGTTCCTTATGCTGTGAACGATGCTCTGGTATTTCGCGAATATTGTTTGCGAACATTCGGCATCCCCGACAATCAGGTGAAATTTGTATCCAATGCCACTGCCGGTATAATGCACGAAAGGCTTGACTGGCTGGTGAATATGGCTGGCGCCGATCCGGAAGCCGAGTTGTTTTTCTTCTTTTCCGGTCACGGAAATAATGACGAGCAAACGAAAGAGGCATTCTTGATTCCGGTTGACGTGAGCGGTAAAAACATTCGTTTTGGCATCTCAATAGAGCAACTTTATGCCGAACTGTCCAAACATCCGGTTAAAGGTTCGTATGTATTCTTAGACGCCTGCTTCAGCGGAGGATTTAAGGGCGACGCCGCTCTCGTTGCGCAAAAAGCGGTGCGTGTTGTTCCGAAAATCGGTATGCCGAGAGGAAATACAATCAGCTTTTCATCCAGTAGCGGCGATCAAACCTCAAGTGTATGGCATGATAAAAAACAGGGATATTTCACTTATTTCCTGATTAAAACCATACAGGACGCAAAAGGAGATATTGGATTGAAGGAATTGTTTGAAAAAACAAATACCGCCGTGAAAAAAGCTACTGCGCTGACCGGAAAATTACAGGAACCACAGGTAATGGTTTCTCCTTCGATCAATTTCGACTGGGAGAAATTGAAATTAAAAGAAATCCCCATAAATTTTTAAAATAGATGAAACAATCATTAAATTCTTCTTTAAAGGACAGGAAAAATATTCGCTGGACAGTACTCGTTTTAGTTTCCTTTACAATGTTATGCGCCTACTATCTGACAGATGCGTTAGCACCACTGGAATTGCGATTAGAAACATCGCTCAGCTGGAGCGCTACTGATTACGGATTTTATACTGGCGCATACGGCTGGTTCAATATATTTCTCCTCATGCTTGTATTCGGAGGAATGATATTGGATAAAGCAGGAGTGAAATTCACAGGTATTCTGGCTATTGTCATCATGTTAGCTGGAGCGGGAATAAAATATTGGGCTATATCGGGACATGTTGCCTCCGAAATGTTTACCTTTAAAATCGGACAGTGGACCGGTTTTGAAGTAAAACAGTCGGCATTGGTGGCTGGACTGGGTTTTGCCGTTTTTGGTGTTGGAGCTGAAATGTTCGGAATAACAGCCAATAAAGCCGTAATTCGCTGGTTCAAAGGACGAGAACTGGCTCTGGCTATCGGGCTGAATACATCGGTAGGACGAATTGGCACGGCGCTTGCAATGTTTACGCCGGTTCCATTAGTCAGCATGACCAAGAACTTATCAACGCCCGTAATCCTTTCTGTCCTGCTGCTTTGCATCGGATTGATAACATTTATCTGCTTTTCTTTTTTAGACAAGAAATTAGATAAAGATGAAATTGAAAATCAGGAAGAAAAAGAAGAATTTAAATTCAGCGATATAAGGGAAATTGCCAAAATAAAAGCGTTTTGGATTATAACTGTATTATGCGTTTTATTTTATTCAGCAGTTTTTCCATTCATAAAATATGCTACTCAACTGATTGTCCAAAAGTTTGGCGTTTCC
The DNA here is from genome assembly GCA_031256775.1 of Dysgonamonadaceae bacterium. Classification (GTDB taxonomy): domain Bacteria; phylum Bacteroidota; class Bacteroidia; order Bacteroidales; family Azobacteroidaceae; genus Azobacteroides. The sequence continues at coordinate 580 of JAIRPX010000027.1, read as the reverse complement.
GACGAGTTTGCAGGCAACATTCCAGCCCTGTTGCCTTTTGGCGCGCTGATTTTAACGCCTGTGTTCGGAAGCCTGTACGACAAAAAAGGAAAAGGGGCGACGATTATGATTATAGGTTCCGTACTTCTACTTTTAGTACATTTACTTTTCGCAGTTCCATCCTTGAATAATCTGTTCATTGCTATCGGATTAGTATTAATATTGGGAGTTGCCTTTTCGTTGGTGCCTTCCGCAATGTGGCCCTCCGTAGCAAAAATTATTCCTGAAAAAAGATTAGGCACGGCTTATTCCATTACTTTTTGGGTACAAAACTGGGGACTGATGCTGGTGCCAATGCTTATCGGTTATGTATTGGATAAATATTGTATTACAGGAAAAGAAATCAGGATGATAGATGGAATAGAAAAAGAAATCACGCTTTATAGTTTTACTGTGCCAATGCTGATTTTTGCCTGTTTCGGTGCATTAGCAATCATTTTTGCATTTTGGCTAAAAAAGGAAGATGCAAAAAAAGGCTATGGACTGGAAAAAGCGAATATTGATGAGACCGGAACGTTATGTGAAATGGGGGGCTAAATTG
>JAIRPX010000022.1 GCA_031256775.1 Dysgonamonadaceae bacterium | reverse complement strand
CTGCTTGCAATGTAGGCGGCATCCACCAGTGGCTGTCCTTCGTTCCGCCAGAGCAGATAGTCGGGGCTTTGCGGATTAACGGCGTGGGCATAACTTTCCAAAGCCCACTCGCGCAATTGGCTGCGCTGCCGACTTTCCTCCGTATCATCATCCGAAAGGGAAAGCCATGGAGCTAAACCGTCCATCAGCCGACCAAAAGCTTCCATGTAGGACACCCGCTTATCGCGTCCGTCCCAAACCGGGCTCAATTCCAATTGCATGTTTTTTGATAATTCACCTTTGCTCATATTGCTGAGTACCGGTACGGCTATTTTGTAGGCTAAATCTGTCCAGTAGTGGCGGTCGTTGTTTTTTTGCCTGTCTTCTTTTTCCATAAAGCGTACCATTTCTGAAGCCGCCAGCAAAAAAGCGCCTACGCCAAAATCGGCGGTCGTTTGCTCATTTACAGTTTGATGCTGGTCGGCTCGTTCGCCGATAGGTTGGACGTAACCGACTGTTCCGTCCGGCTGTAGAGCGATTTTTGTCAGGTATTCCCATGCTTTTTGCGCTGTTTTTTCGTATTCGTTCCTGTTTAGCAAACCATTGTTAATTCCCCATAGCAAGCCATAAGTAAAAAAAGCCGTTCCGCTGGTTTCGTAGCCGGAAGCCTGCTGTTCATCCATAAGGCTTCTTGTCCAGTGACCTTCCGGTTGCTGAGAGGCGCATAAGGCTTTTGCCATGGATCGAAAGACATGGATATATTCGTTTCGATGAATATCTGTTTCGGGCATATCTTGCAGTACTTTTGCCAGCGCGGCAAATACCCAGCCGTTACCGCGCGACCAAAAGTCCTTTTTCCCGTCCCTTGTTTGGTGTTTCGGGAAAATATATTTGGCGTCGCGGTAAAAAAGTCCACTTTCGGAATCATACATCAGATTTTTCGCATAAGAAAAATATTCGTATAATTTCTGCAAATACAGTTTATTTCCGGTCGCCTTATACAATTTGGTCATTACCGGCATTACCATATATAGTCCGTCGGCCCACCACCAGTAATCATTGTTGGGCGTAGACATTTCATATTCAATCACCTCGCGGGCACGGGCAATTTTCTTTTCGTCGGGTTGTAGGTTGTACAAGTCGATGTAGGTTTGAAAACAAGCCTGCCAATCGCCGAAGAGTACATGTTCATCGGTTTCGCCGTAGCGATATTTCCAGTCGGATTTATTGTCCGATTTGGCACCTTTCCATTCGTTTTTTTCCGCCCATGTTTCGGAATAGGCACGGTAACGTTCGTCTTTGGTAATTTCATACGCAGCCATATTTCCCGTATGGTATGCCGCTACGTGCCAAAAAGCGTTTTCATGTTTGGGATGGGTGACTTGCCAATGATCATTTACTTTTTTGATGATGTCAAACGGACTGTTCTGCCCTGTTGCCAGTACGGCAAATCCCAAAAAACATACTGTATTTATCAAACGATATAATATATTCTTCATTATTTTTTTTCTTTTATATAGAACGAGGAATAATACAAAACATTATTATTCCCCATCCTATTTTTAGTATTATTAAGACTAACTAATCCATTAATACCCTGTATTCTGTTCTAATACGGCACCGTTATTGAGTTGAATTTCCCGCAACGGCACAGGTAACAAAATATGCTTGGAGGCGTCAAAACCCGTTATTACTTTGTTGCTCGGTGCACCGGGAACCGCGTCGCCGTTCATCGAGACATGATTTGCAAGTTGTCCTGTGCGTATCAGTGTCATACGGCGGTTTTCTTCTCCGATCAGCTCGCGGGCGCGTTCAGCAAGAATGAAGTCGATGTTTATCTGGTCGGACGATACTTGTCCCAATGTAGTGTTACCACTTGTTTCTCGGGCGGTTTTAAAAGCCCGGTCGCGCAATACATTAATGTCTGCGGCGGCTTCGGCGTTTTTGTTCTGACGGAAACGCGCTTCCGCACGCAACAGATAAGTTTCACCTAAACGCATGATTTGCCAATCCTTTATCAATGCCCAGCCGAAATCGTCCGTTGCATCATAACCGCCCCATTTGGTACAATAGGGATACCACACCTCAAGGCTGTCTGCTTCATAAGGAACAGCACGGTCGCCTGTTTTTACAACGATTGTCTTAACGGCAGCCGGGGAAGCTTTTTCCACCCTGAAACCTTTTGCGTCAATACCGATTTCCTCGCTGTAACCGGCTCTGTTATAATTTACATAACGGCGGATGTTGTAGTTGCTATTGCGGATATCACCATCCAGACCTTGCCAAACGGTATATTTCATGTAGTTGCTCAAGCGCAGGCGTCCGTTGCCGCGTCCGCCGAGCGAGTCGGCGTTGACCATTCCCGACCATTTGTGATAAGCGGGTTGCCAGACACGGCGGTGTTGCGGGGCGTTGATCGTTCCGCCCACAACATTGCGTTCGTATTCCATCTCAAACGTCCAGATAGTTTCCGTATTGCCTTCCTTGCGGCGTTCGTTACCAAAACGGAACATATCGCGGTAGTAATCGCCTCCTTCGTCCATGAATTTTCCGTAGCGGGCTTCAACCAGCTTGTATTTTCCGCCGTCGATGATTTGTGTTGTCATTTGTTCGGCTTTGGCAAAATAACTATTGTCGCGCATTCCGATACGCAGATAACATTCGGCTGCCAACTGACGCGCCATATCTTTGTTAATACGGCTTGGAGTTGCCGCCTTTTCCACTTCGGGCAGGTTGGCGACGGCATAAGTCAAATCCGCATCAATTACCGCATCGATGTCGGCGACAGGATTGCGGATAAAGTCAAGCGTAGGTACTTTTATGGCTGTTGTCAGCAAAGGTACATTGCTCCAAAACGTTACCAGAATATTGTAGGCATACGCGCGAAAAAATTTAGCTTCTGCCGAAACGGCCGGATTGGTTTCGCCTACCGCGTCAATAATCACATTGGCATTATTGATAAAGTCATAACATTTTTGCCACAAATAACTTACGCCGACATTTTCGGAATTGAGGTCAGCGTATTGATAGAACGGATTTTCAACACCCTCCGTAGCGCCCGGACTGCAAACGTCCGTTCCTATTTGCCAGCAGCCCAAAAATCCCTGCCGGTCGCTATAGCCCCAAAGTTCTGCAAAAGTACGATGCAACCCAATGACTTGCGCATTGATAACTTGCGCTTCCGTTTGTCCCGTGTTCAGCGAAGAATAGGGTTTCTGTTCCAAAAAATCGTCGCTGCAAGCACTCATTCCGGCCAAAATTACCGAAAAAACAAGTAAAATATATTTATTGATTTTCATAATTTGTAATTATTAAAAGGTGATATTAAGTCCAAAAACCAAACTGCGTACCGTTGGATAGTTGTTTTCCCAGGTAATTGAGCCATTACTCTCTGTTGTTCCGCGCAGAAGGGCGCGTGCTTCGGGATCCCAACCCAGCCATTTTGTAAAAGTGTAAAGATTACGTCCGCTTGCATAAATCTGCAAACCACCGATACCTATGCTTTTAACTACATTTGCAGGCAAATTGTAACTCAATGTTACGTCCTTGATGCGTGTGTAGCCTGCATCTTCAGGGAAACCATAGCTGTGTGAATTGGAATGGTTACCCAGTGAGCGCCATTCGTTGCTTTTGTTTTCGGGCGTCCAATAGCCGATTTCGGCAGGACCATTGCGCCGCCCAAGTTCGTCCGATACGGTTCCCACCTCGGTATTGTTGCGCTTGTGTCCCTGTACGGTATTGATGAAAATACTCAACGACAGATTCTTGTAGGTAAATGTGTTGGTCAGTCCACCTGTCCATTTCGGGTCGGTTTGTCCCAAAACACTACGGTCGTATGTAGCATCCACTTTTCCGTCAGGCACACCGTCCGGTCCGCTGATGTCGGCTAATTTCAAGTCACCGGCTTGTGCGGTATCATCCCAGCCTTTATTTGCGCCGGAAGCAATTTCATCTTCTTGCCATATACCCACTTTTGTGTAATCATATATCACGCCGACAGGTTTGCCGATGAACCACCAATTGCCAATGTCGTCTTTTCCGTCGCCGTAAATATCAATCCATTTGCTCGCGTTGTGTGCAAATACAAGCGTTGTCGCCCAAGTAAAATTTTTGGCAACAATGTTTTTCGAATTAATTGTCAATTCTACGCCTTTATTGCTTGTTTTGCCGATATTGGCCTTAACGGTCGAAAAACCGCTGATATAAGGCAAATTGCGGGTTAAAAGCAAATCGGCTGATTCGCGGTTGTATACTTCGAGTGTTCCGTTTACGCGGTTGCTCCAAAGTCCAAAATCCAAGCCGACATTGAAACCCAATGATTTTTCCCATCGCAAATTGTCATTACCCATCCCGCTTGCTACTTTCAATGTAGTAAGCGATGCTCCGTTCATAGCCAAATTGCTTGAAGAAAGCAAAGATTCTGTTTGATAAACATCAAGATTACCATTACCCGAAGAGCCATAAGACAAACGCAATTTCAGGTTATTTACAGTTTTGTTATAAGATTCCATAAAACTTTCGCCGGTAATATTCCAGCCCAAAGCAAATGAAGGGAATACGGCATATTTATTGTTTTTGCCGAATACGGACGAACCATCCCTGCGAACCGTAAAGGTAAAGAGATAGCGGCTTGCATAGTTGTAGTTCAAACGTCCCATTTGCGACACCATATTACGCTTGTCGGCATACGAGCCTGCAATTTCGGTGGAGGCTGCGCCCAGATTCCACCAGAGATATGCATCTGTCGGGAAAACGCTTGCTTCCGATGTCTGTGTCCAATAAAACTTGCTTGATGCGGCATACAAGCCGGTTAAATCAAAGTGATGCAATCCGAAATCTTTCGAATAGCTTAAAATATTTTCGATGGTATAGGTATCCGATTCTTCGTGATACATCTGTGCCCAACCGTTTTCATTGAAAACAGCCTTTCCTTCGTACCGATTGGTTTGGCGCGGCGTATAAAAATAGCCTGCATTGAGCTTGTATTTCAATCCGGAAAGCGGGCTCAACAATTTTCCAAGATCAAGTTCTGCATAGCCGTTGATAGACAGGTCTTTCTGACGACGCTGCGGATCAGCCATAGTCGGGATGAGCGGATTTGCCCAGAGCTGTTCGGAATACATCGGGTAGCGCTCCAAACTTCCATCTTCGTCATACATTCTTCCATAGGGACTCATTGCAGCAGCATTCAGTAGGTTGGCGCGACCGCCGTCACGGTTGTGGAAGGCAAAATACGAAGATGTTCCTATCGTCAAATATTTTGTCGGATTGACGTCAAGGTTGACGCGGAAAGAATAACGCTTGTAATTGTAGCCTTTGACAACGCCTTTCTGATCCATCAGCGCACCCGACATGTAATAACGTGCATATTCGTTGCCGCCGTTCAAGCTGATGTCGTGATTCTGCGTGATGCCTGTTTGCGTTACGACGTCGAGCCAGTCGGTAACAATACCCTTGTCGTACTGTTCCTTTTCAAACTGGTTGCGCACCGGATCATACTGCAAAGGAGCTTGCTGGATACGTGCATACTCCTTGTAACGCGCCAAAAGCTGTTCGGGCGAGCCGGGCTCAAAAATATGTGCAATGTTTTCCATTCCCGCATAACCGCCGTAACGAATAACCGGCTTGCCTAAGGTGCCGCGCTTGGTGGTAATCAGCACAACGCCGTTGGCGCCGTTCACACCATAAATTGCTACAGCCGAAGGGTCTTTCAGGATTTCTACTGATTCGATGTCGTTCGGATTGATGTCGTTGATGGAGCCATCGGTTTTGGAGAGCGGAATACCGTCGACTACATAATAAGGCTCTGTAGAAAGATTAACCGAGCCTCGTCCACGCACCAGTGTACTCGGTGCATCGCCCGGTATGGACGAAGACTGAGTAACATTTACGCCAGCTGCAATGCCTTGAATGGCTTGCATTACATTATTTACCGGTAGATTGGACAAGCGATCTTTCGGAACCGAAACCACCGAACCGGTAATATCCGAACGTTTTTGAGTTCCATAACCGACTACAACAACTTCGTCCAACAGCTTGGTATCTTCTTTCAGGATGATGGTCATGTTGTTCGATGCCTTCACTTCTTGAGTCAGATAACCGATGTACGAAATAACTAGTGTAGCGTCCTGATTGACGAACATTGAAAAATTGCCGCTTACGTCCGTAACGGTACCATTGGTAATACCTTTTTCTACAACGCTCGCCCCCACAACCGGATCTCCGGCTGTATCGGTAATCGTTCCGTTGATCGTTAGCTTGCTTTGTGCGAACAAACTCGCAGTACATAAGAAAGTACATAAAAGCATGATGGCTGTTGCCGACTGCTTTCGGATCTGTTTTTTCATAACTTCTTTTTTTCTATTAATTATTAAACAAGTTCTATTAATTATTAAACAAGATTAATTATTGATGTTGCAAAAATACTGAACCACAGCCTGATTTGAAGAACGTATTTAAGTCAAAAAGGGCATGTAAACCGGTCAAATTGATCATGAATGATTCGTGACCGTTTTTAACTGCTTTTGTCTTTCAAAATTATTTCATCATTGAGTTCTAAAAATAATCTATACTTCACGCGCCATAGTTTTGTGCATTAAAATTGTCAAAAATTTGGAATTCCACAGTCAGTAAATTTGCCAAATCGGATTGGAATTTCGCATTAACCATGTCAAAAAAAATCTTAATCATATCATGAAATTTTTGAAGCATATCGTAATATTTTCCATAGAGAATTTTCTTTTTTGTAAACCGACATAATCGCTCAATGATATTCAAATTGGGAGAATACGGAGGCAAAAATAAAAGTTTGATATTTCTGTTTTTTGCTGCTTCTTCAACAATCTTACAATGTTATTATCCGGAACTATTTCTTTCCATTCGTGTTGTTTGGCGCAGTCGGCTTTTGCCGGAATATGACCGGTTTGAAGATACTTGAACCTCAACTTTTTGACGAATTTACGCACTTGTATCAAACCCTGTGACGAACGGTTAAATCAAATATCCTTCTGTGTTCAACATCTCGTGATTGTCATGCATAATCTTATTTAATAATGAACTTGCTTTGTTGGCCGGGTTGCTTTGGACTTTTAGGATGGGCCGTTGGAGAAATTATTAAGCAGAATTCAGGTTAATAGGAAATTTTTCAGATTCTTTCTCACATGAAACCGTTAGAATGCTAAACAGTAAAATAAAATATTTTTTTGTCACATAAAATCAATTGACAGTGAAAGTTTTTATTTATGATAAAATTTAACAATCGTAAAAGAATTTAAGGATAAATTTCATCATAAAAAAAGTGACGTTCCAGCTGTTTTTCAAGTTTTATTTTTCCCTCTGTTGGCGATAGGTAATACTAAAACGCCGAATAATCCGAAAGCTGCCGTAAATACTAATTGTTGTAATGTATGTACGCAAAAAGCAAAAGCGGCTGCGTCAATCGAATTTAGGCCAAAGCCCATTAATACGGCAATGACCATTGCATGCCAGGGACCTATGCTTCCTTGTACGGGAACAGCTACTGCTACGCTACTCAATCCGAAAGCGATCAGACCGCAATTCCATCCTAAATTTTTCGTAAAGCCGAAAGCGTAAAAACAAATGTAAAAATATAAAAAATACCCTAACCAAATCAATATTGTATAAGTTAAAAATAAGGTTTTCTTTTTTATATGGATTATACTGCGTACTCCTTCCCATATATTGGCAAGTATCTGTTTTATTTTTTTTACATAAAGATTCTGTTTCAATACAACAAAAAGCGTCCATACAGCTAATACAGTAATAGTAAGGACAATTAATGTCCAGTATGAAAATAATACATTGCCGAAAACATCGAAATATCCGGGATGCTGAATGTAAAAAAGTTTGAAATAGGGAACATTCATAATAAAAGCGGTTATTACGATCAATCCTACCGAACAAGTATCGGCTAAACGGTCGATAATCAATGTTCCAAAAAGTTTGGTAAAGGGAATTTTTTCATACCGCGCAATCATGGTACATCGCCAAACTTCTCCTAAACGCGGAAAAACCAAATTGACTCCATAATTACCTAATACGGCATAAATTAAATTGTATTTTCGGCTGGTATAACCCAATGGAGTTATCAGCAAATTCCATCGGAATGCCCGTATAATATTGGCTCCCAAGCCAAATGGTAGTGAAAGCGCTATTATCCAATAGTTAACGTCTTGTTTAAGGATCGACAAAATTTCTCCAAAGTCCATTTTTCGAAAAATTAACCAAAAAATAAATAAACCAAACAATAAGGGTAAAAATGTTTTCACAAAACGGATAAAAGTATTTTTTAATTTATTGGACATGAGCTTGTTTGAAAATATTAATAATTTCATTACTTTTGTATGCCTACAAAGGTAGTAAAATAAAAGCTATTTTGACTTTTATTATTCGCAAAAGATGTTAGATAAAAAATGAAGTATTACAATAAATTACAGAATTCGCAATACAGGAGAAAAGTACATCCTAAAAAAACGCTGGGACAACATTTTTTGAAAGATTTGTCTGTCGCAGAAAAAGTAGCCGACTCCATTTCGGTTGTTTCCGGACTTCCTGTGCTGGAAGTAGGGCCGGGAACAGGATCTCTTACGCAGTTTTTATTGAAAAATAACCGGCCGTTAAAAGTTGTTGAAGTAGACAGCGAATCAATACAATATTTGAAAACGCATTTTCCCGATTTAGCCGGACAAATAATTGAAAAAGATTTTCTCCAATTAGATTTGGAATCCATATTTTCGACCCCTTTTTGTGTAATTGGAAATTATCCGTACAATATTTCCAGTCAAATATTTTTTAAAGTATTAGAATATAGAAACAAAATACCTTGCTGTGCTGGAATGTTTCAAAAAGAAGTTGCCGAGCGTTTAGCGGCCCGGCCCGGCCGGAAAGCGTACGGGATCATTACCGTCTTACTTCAGGCATGGTATAATGTCGAATACCTGTTTACTGTGGAGCCGGAAGTTTTCGATCCGCCTCCCAGAGTAAAATCGGCTGTTATACGAATAACCCGCAATTCCCGCACAGAATTGAATTGCGATGAAAATCTATTTAAAATGATTGTGAAAACCGCTTTCAATCAACGGCGCAAAACTCTTCGAAATTCACTAAAAGGATTATTAAAAAAAGAAAACGAGATTTTTTCGCATCCGGTTTTCGATAAACGTCCGGAACAGTTGTCGGTAGAAGAATTTATTGATTTAACTAAAATATTCCAGTAGAAAAGACGCGTCGCCACGTTTCTACATGAGATTCTTTCCAAATAGATACGAAAGTTTACATGACCTCAAATTTTAACTAAAAATATACTGCTTGTCCATTTATAAACATTACTTTTGCATGTCATATTTTTTCGTGTACTTTATTTTTGTGTCATTTTGTGATAAATGAGCAAATCTATAAAATCAAAAAAAATCAAATGGTGATGAAAAAATCAAATAAAACTTCAGGAAATGAGTATTATAATAAAAAAAATGTTCAGAATATGAAAATAATTATGCGCTTTTTTAGATGAAATCTGACTATTAATAACGATATTTACAGTGCTTTTTTAATACAAGAATAGAAGAAAATTATATGAAATTTTTCCATAAAAAAGGAAAACAGTCCTGCAAGAAAAACAGTTCAATTAAGTTCCCGTGATCTTAAACTAAGATAGTTAAGATCTTAAGCTAAAGTGAGAGGTTTTTTATTTGCGCAAAATAAAATACAAGTTTTATTTATTCGGAAATAAAAACCGGCAAATTGTAAATTGGTTAGGTGAAACAAATATAATACTATAATACTCAAAGGAAATGGCTAAGAAAATTAAACATGTATTTAAATCTTTTAAAAGGTGGTGTCGAAAATATTTTTTCCATCGAAAAGGGGGATACCGGATTGACTATATCGATCTGGGAGGAAGAAACAAATGAAAAAACAAAAATAATCTTTATTAAAAATTCACCAGCAGTTATTAATGAATATTAAAACAAGAAAGTGACTTTATGTCAGAGATTTACATGAAGTCATTCTTGTTTTAACAAGAGAAAAATTGTCGTTAATCAAAAAAAGAAAAAATGTATTGCATCTGAAAATCAAGTTTTTTTTCTATTTTTGCTTTCAAGTTTCAAAATACAATACTGTTATGAAATTTTATTTAAGAATAGGTTTCTTCTGTTTGTTTTTTATTTTTAGTAGGGGATCTGTTTTTACACAAACTACTAAATTTTATTCCACCGAACAGGGACTTTCCAGCAGTTTGATCAACCGGATTTACCAGGATAAAAAAGGTTTTATCTGGATCGCTACCGAAAATGGTTTGAATAAATTCGACGGAACTCAATTTACTATATATAAAAAATTGCCCGGCGATTCTCTTTCCTTGAAAAGCAACCATGTAAAAACCTTGTTTGAGGATTCTTCCGGCAATTTTTGGGTGCGCTGTTCCAGCGGATTAATGCTGTACGACCGAAACTCCGACACATTCCGCGAAGTCGCTATCTACGACGAAAATAAAGCGCTCATCTATCCGTCTGTCGTGTCAATTTGTGAACGGAAAAACGGCGATGTGTGGTTCGCTACCGGCGCCGGATTATTCTCCATAAAAAAAGGAGAAACCCAATGTAAACCTGAAACGCTATTAAACAAACAATTAACGAGCCTCCTCCTGACCGTAATTTACGAAGATTCCCATAACTGCTTATGGATCGGAACAGAAAACAACGGTTTATACATTTATTCTTTCGACCAATGCAAACTCTATTCGTATACGGCTTCTTCCCCAATAGAAAAATGTATCATCGGTAATGACGTTTCTGCAATTTGTGAGGGTGAAAACGGCGACATATTTGTCGGAACGCTGGATGGCGGTTTGGTTAAATTTGAAATGCCTTCCATGAAAATCACTCGGATACACGATGCCAACAGCAATCATATTTTGCCGGTGAAAGCCCTGCTTTTCGATTATTCCGGACAATTGCTGGCAGGAACAGACGGGTTCGGCATGAAAAAGTATAACCCTGTAAAACAAACACTTGAAATCTATGAACCGGCTTCCGCACCCTTCAATTTTTCTTCCTCCAAAGTTCACAGTTTGATACAGGACAAAGATGGAAACACATGGGCGGCCATCTACCAGAAAGGCATATTTTTTATTCCGGCAAATTCTAACGGATTCAAGTATTACGGATATAAATCGTTCCGGAAAAACAGCATCGGGTCCAATTGTGTCATGTCCGTTTACAAAGACAAAAGCGGAATTATCTGGGTAGGAACGGATAACGATGGTTTATACGCCGTTAACGAACAAACGCAACAAGTGCGGCATTACAAAAATACCGACAGTCCGTCGTCGGTTCCCAGCACCATCCTGTGCATCTATGATACGGACAATGGACATTTGTGGCTGGGATCATATTTGCACGGATTAGCAATGTTCGACAAGGAGACCGGTAATTGTTCCTATATCAATCGAAAAAACAATAAAATGTTGAAAAGCAATAAAGTTTATTGTATCACCGGCGATAAAAAAGGTAATTTATGGATCGGTACCTACGGCGGCGGATTGTACAACTACAACATTGCATCCCAATCTATTGTTCATCAATTTTATCATGAAAACGAAGAAGAAAACGGACCGGTAAACAACTGGATCAATTCGCTTATTTGCGAAAATTCGGGTCGACTGTGGATCGGCACTTTGAACGGGTTGAGCTGTCTGGATACCCAAACAGGAATGTTCCGAAATTACACAAAAGAGAATTCTCGATTGCCAAGCAATACCATTTTCGCCTTGCAGAAAGATCGCAACGGAAATATTTGGATCAGCACAGACGAAGGGTTAACCCGCCTGAATATACAATCCGACGAAATTAAACACTTCACTACTCAAAACGGATTATCCAGTAACGAAATTTGCGCCATTGAAGAAGATAAAAACGGAAATATCTGGATTAGCTCGCTTTCCGGCATCTCCAAATATTCGCCGGTAGAAGATAAATTTACTAATTTTTACGCTTCCGACGGTTTACAAAGCAACGAATTTAGCTATCGCGCTCATTGCCGGTCGGCTGACGGAGAATTGTTTTTCGGCGGTATCAACGGTATTACCGGCTTCTATCCTAATGAAATACATGCTCGGAAAAAGGATCTGAACGTTTATGTAACCAATTTCTACCTGTTCGGGAAAGCCGTACATCGTTACCAAAAATCGGGAAGCAAGGTGATTTTCGACACGCCCATATTGGAATGGTCTAAAATCAACCTCGCTACATCCGATAACGTATTCGGATTTGAATTTTCAACTTTAGAATACGCCGACACCGAAGGTATTTCCTATCAATACCGGCTGGATAATTTCGACGCCGACTGGATAAAAGCCTTGCCCGGAACCAATCGGGTTACCTATACCAATCTTCCTTCCGGAACATATACTTTTTTCTATCAAGCCATCGACAAGGAAAACCAATCGAAAATCCAGTCGATCGACATTATCATTCGTCCGCCCTGGTATGCTTCCCCGCTTGCCAAAATAATTTACATACTGATCGCCTTAACCTTGATTTATGGATTATACGCTTTTATTTCTTCCCGGATAAAACAACGGAACGAAATGCTCCGGCTGGAACACGCCGACCGGATCAACGAAGCCAAATTGCAGTTTTTTACCAATATCTCGCATGAAATACGTACTCCGATGACACTGATTATAAGTCCTTTGGAAAAACTTCTGATGAACAACAAGGATGTGAAACTGCAAAATACCTATTTATTAATTTACCGGAACGCACAACGCATCCTCCGCCTGATTAACCAGTTGATGGATATTCGTAAAATTGACCGCGGACAAATGCAGCTCAAAGTCCGTGAAACGGATATAGTCGGTTTTATCCGCGACATTATGCAGGCTTTTGAATATATGGCACAAAAGAAAAATATTGATTTTCAATTCCGAACCGGATTCGACAAACTTAAAGTCCGAATCGATTTGAATAATTTCGACAAAGTGCTGTTCAATGTTTTTTCCAATGCGTTCAAATTCACCCCGGAAGAAGGTGAAATCACTGTGGAGTTACTCGTTGGTACAGATGATGCAGCATCCGGTCCCTTGAAAAAGTATTTCGAAATCAGTGTATCCGACACGGGTACCGGTATCGACGAAGCGCAAATCGACCGGATATTCGAACGGTTCTACCAAATTGAAAGCGAAATAACACATTCTTCATACGGTACGGGTATCGGATTGCACCTGGCACGCTCGCTGGTAGAATTACAACACGGCGTCATCTATGCCGAAAACCGGAGCGACGACATGACGGGGAGCCGTTTCATTATCCGTATGCCTTTGGAAAACAGTCATCAGGATGCCAACGAAACAGATATCGTATCCGAAGATTCACCCGATAATTCGTTTTCCCGTTCAGGAAAAGACGATTTATTTGAAATAAACGAAAACGGAACGGATGAACCGGATGTAGTACATGCCCGAACAAAATATCGCGTACTGATTGTTGAAGACGACACGGAAATCGGCAATTACATTTGCAGGGAATTGGCGCCCTTCTATAAAGTTACCCACGTCAATAACGGGAAAGAAGCACTGGAATTAATCTTGAAAGAAAAATTCGATCTGGTAATCAGCGACATCCGTATGCCGAAAATGGACGGTATCGTGCTTTGCCGAAAAATCAAATCCAATATCCGCATCGACCATATTCCGGTGATTTTACTCACCGCCAAATCCGGCGACGAAGACCGGCTGGAAGGATTGGAAACCGGCGCCGACGCCTATATGGTAAAACCTTTCCATCCCGAAATTTTGAAAAAAACGGTCGCCAATCTCATCGCCAACCGCGAACGCCTGAAAGCCAAATCAAAATCCTGCACCGAAGGTAAAATAAAAGAAATAGAAATCAAATCTTACGACGAAACTCTGATGGAGCGAATCCTGAAAGTAATCAATGACAATATCCAAAATCCCGATTTGAACGTCGAAATGTTAAGCGCCGAAGTTGGTCTTAGCCGCGTACATTTACATCGCAAACTAAAAGAACTGACCAACCTTTCGGCTCGCGACTTCATTCGCACCGTCCGCCTGAAACAAGCCGGAGAATTAATGGCAAGTAAAAAATTAGCCGTATCACAAGTTTACGAAGCGGTCGGATTCAGTAATTTTTCTCATTTTTCCTTATCCTTCAAGGAATTTTACGGAATGTCGCCTACCGAATATATGCACACTCATACCGACAAGCAGGATGTAACAAACAACAAAAAATAAGTTACAACTCAAACAATTCACGTAACATTTTTTGAGTCCTTTCCAATAAATACCCTCTACCTTTGTAAAGACAAGTAAAAATCAATTCAATAAAAATAACTTTAAATGGTATTTTATGAAAAAAGTAAAATTCTTATTTTTGTTCCTTTGGATTCCTTTCGTATTGTCGGCACAAAACATCTTAGTGTCGGGTACGGTAAAGGATAAAAACGGCGAAGCGCTCATCGGCGTAAGCGTTATGGAAAAAGGAACTGCCAATGGTGCCGTTACCAACATAGACGGCTACTACTCATTAAACGTAGCACGTAATGCTACGCTTCAGTTTTCATACATCGGTTATATTTCTCAATCCATTGCGTTAAATAACGTTAATGGGGGGGGGTATAAATTGGATGTAATTTTGCAAGAAGACACTAAAGCGCTGGAAGAAGTGGTCGTTATCGGTTATGGAATGCAACGACGCGAGGCGGTAACTGGTTCGGTGGCTTCGATGCAGGGCGAAGTGCTGCGAGATGTACAAACAGGCAACATTACATCTGCATTGACCGGACGTGTTGCCGGTGTACAAATGACGCAAACAAGCTCCAAACCAGGCGACGATATGCGGATTCGTATTCGCGGTACCCGTTCGTTCAGCGGCGATAACGATCCGCTTGTGGTACTGGACGGAATACCGTTCGCCGGTACTATCGGTGACATTAATCCAAACGATATCAAAAGCATTGATATTTTGAAAGATGCTTCGGCAACGGCTATCTACGGTTCCCGCGGTGCAAACGGCGTAATTATTGTTACCACTAATAAAGGTACAGTCGGACAAAAAGCAAAAGTAACTTACAATGGTTATTATGGAGCAAAAAAACTGTATCACCGTTACCCGATGATGACGGGCGACGAATTGTATGAAGTGAGAAAAATCGCCGGCGTGTATAAAGACACACAAGGTAATCCCACGCTGGGAGCAGACGAAATAGTGGGAACTGATACCGATTGGCAAGCCTTGCTTTTCGATACGGGTAGTGTGATAAGCCATGATATAGGTATTACCGGTGGAATGGAAGGAGGTTCTTACAATTTTGGCGCAGGCTACTACAACGATCAATCGGTACTGCCGGGACAGGATTATAACCGCATCAGTCTGCGTGCAAGCATAGACCAGGCTGTAGGTAAATATTTCCGCTTTGGCTTGACGACCAACAACAATTACAATACAGCCAACGGACGGAGTATCGGAATGTCGAATGCCTTGCAACTTTCTCCATTGATCAATCCTTACAATGAAGATGGAAGCTTAAAGCAACGGGTAAGTTCTGTCTTGGATAATAATGTATGGGCTTATACAAGAGATTCTTATGAAAGTTTAGGCGATAAATTCGCCGACAATCAGCGAGGTTATGCTTCTTACAACTCTTTATTTGGAGAAGTAAAAGCTCCCTTTCTCGAAGGTTTGAGTTACCGTATCAATTTAGGTTTAAACTTGCGTGGAATGAATCGCGGACAGTATCGCGGCGTAGGTGTGCTTAATGATGCCGGTACTGCCGCATCTAATGGCTCGCAAGATAGACGCTTTACCACGCAATGGGTAGTTGAAAATTTGCTGACTTATGATAAAAGTTTCGACAAACATCATATTAATTTTACCGGCATGTATTCGGCAGAAAAAACCCATACGGAACGTACATATATTACTGCAACAAATATTCCTGCCGACTTTTTCCTGTACTGGAATTTAGGGCAAGCAGCCAAAGCGGATGTTACTGTTGACCCGAACAATCAAGAATATCAAGAATGGGGACTGGAATCATGGATGGGACGTATAATGTATGATTATGATAACCGTTATATGTTGAGCATTGCGGTTCGTTCCGACGGTTCGTCGCGTTTGGCAAAGGGACACCAGTGGCACACCTATCCGGCCATATCAGCCGGATGGAATATTGCCAAAGAAGACTTTATGCAAAACGCCGACTGGGTAAACAATTTGAAACTGCGTCTCGGCTGGGGACAAACATCCAACCAATCGGTCGCTCCTTATGCTACACTTGGAAAACTGGGCGCTTATCAATACAATTTTGGAAGTTCAAAAACAACAGGTTACTATATTGAAGAAGTGCCGAATTCTGAATTGGGCTGGGAATATTCCATTACCTATAATGCAGGTTTGGATTTCTCGTTATTGAAAAATCGTTTGTGGGGTAGTATTGATTACTATTTAACCAACACCAAAGATATATTGTACAAAGTATCAAAGCCTGAAGCGAACGGTGGCGGCAGTTACTGGGCAAACGTAGGTAAAGTGCAAAATAAAGGTTTGGAACTCGCCTTAAACGGAGTGATCTTTGACAATAAGGACGGCTGGAGCTGGGATGTCGGCGTAAATTTCTATACCAATAATAACAAAATTACCGAAATTTCAAGTGGCATGGACAAGGATCCTTCGCTCTTCTTATTTAAGAACTATTCGATTAACTCTATTTACGATTACGAAAAAATCGGCATTTGGCAGGAGAACGATCCTTATCTTGATATTCTGGAACCGGGAGGACACGCAGGTATGGTGAAAGTAAAATATACGGGCGAATACAACGCAGATGGAACGCCTGTCCGTTCAATCGGCGCAGACGACCGTCAGATAATCAAAGTAGATCCGGACTGGCAGGGCGGTTTCAATACGCGCGTTGCCTATAAAAACTGGGATTTGAACCTGATCGGTTCTTATCAGCACGGTGGTACTCTGATTAGTGCTTTACATTCTTCAAACAGTTACCTGAACTTGCTGACCGGCCGCCGCGGACAAATGAAAGTGGATTACTGGACGCCCGATAACACCGGCGCCAAATATCCGGTACCCGCAGCTCCTCAAAGCGGCGATAACCAGAAATACGGTTCAACGCTCGGTTATTTCGATGCCACGTATTTCAAACTAGGACAAATTACATTAGGCTATAATTTTGATCCCCAATGGAACTGGTTCAAAAAAACCGGCCTGAGCAGCGCACGGTTGTATTTTACCTTGCAAAACGCTTTTGTACTGTTCTCATCCTTTGCCGACGAAACCGGTTTGGATCCGATGACCAACTCGTTTGGTAATGAAAATGCGGCAGTAACCACCGACCTGCCTTATCGCAACAGTTATATGCCGGTAGTCAGCGCTAATACGCCGCAAACGCGTAACTTTTTATTCGGACTGAATTTGTCATTCTGAAATGTTTAATTTTTAATTTGAAAATGATATGAAAAACATAAATTTAAAGTTTCTGTTTGGAACGGTGGCCATCGCTTTACTGGCAACTTCATGTTCCGATATTTTAGATGAAACTCCAAGAGATTCTTATACTACCGACTACTTCAAAACAGAAGAGGGTATTCAGGGCGGTTTGGTGGCGCTATATGCTCACACTCGTTATATTTTCGGACAATATTATTATGCTACACAAGAAAATGGTACGGATGAATACACTTACGCGCAAAGCGCCGACAATAATTTTAAGGATACCGATATGTCGGGTGCAGGTTCTCTCACACCTTCGAGCAGCCGTTCGGATGCTCTTTGGAATGAAGCATTTTCCAATATCAATACTGCGAACGGCATTTTGGAATATGGCGCAGAAGGTGGTTTGTCGGAAGCGCTGCTTTCCGAAGCGCGTTTTTGGCGTGCGTGGGATTATTTTGAACTGGTACAAACTTTTGGCGGCGTATCGCTGGATTTAGGCTCAGGTGAGTTGAAATTTAATACGGGTTCTGCTCGTATTTCAACCCGCAACACGGTTCCTGAAGTTTACACCAAGGCTATTTTCCCCGATTTGAAAACAGCTGTTGACAACTTACCAGACAACGCACGTGTTGAAGGCGGCGTAACCAAAACAACAGCCCGGCTGTATCTGGCAAAAGCCTATCTTACTTATGGATGGTGGCTGCAAAATCCAAACGGTATTCCAACATATCCCGAAACATCCCGCACCGATCCCGATGGACACGATGCCGCCTGGTATTTCCAGCAGGCATACAATGTAGCTCTCGAAGGAATCAATAATCCGGGTAAAAATTTTAAAGGCGAAGTTTTTGGTTTGCAACCGTACTATTACGATGTAAACCTAGGCAGTAACGACCGTAACAGTGAAATTGTACTTTACAGCGACCATGTTCAGGACGAATATTACAATCAGGCAAGTTTGTCATATTCCAACGGTACTGCTCCCGAAAGTTTTTCATCCTGGTTTGTGAACTGTAATACGGGAAATATTCGCAGTTCGGTAGATGGTACAAATTACGGAACATCTTCCGTTCAACGCGAAGCCGTTCAGTGGGGTGGTCGTCCATGGACTCGTATGGTTCCCCCTATTGAAGTATTCACGCAAACCTTTGCCGATAAAACAAACGACAGTCGCTACGATGGTACTTTTGCAACCGTATTTCCGGGTAACTGGGGAAAAGGCGGCGTTCCCAATGAGATTTTATACAATGCTAACGGTTTGCCGGTTAAGAACGGAGAACCTGTGCTTACTTTCCTCAACGAAGACAATCCGGCTGTAGTTTATCCTTCCGGAGCCGGAAAAAGCAATGTGGGCGCCGGCGAATTGCCGGGCAGAGCCGACTGGGTTATCAATCCCAGCGGAATCAGCCGCATTTACTATCCTGGATTGTGGAAAATCGGCACCTATCGTACCGACAATGGAACGGGTTTGGGACAGCCCAACGGCGCACTTACCCGTCCGTGGAATATTGCCAAATTTTCCGAATTCTATTTTATTGCTGCCGAAGCAGCCGTAAAAGGCGCATCAGGTACTATGAGTGCACGCGAATTGATTAATGTAATTCGTGTCCGCGCCGGTAAATGGCGTTTCAGTAATAACGGACAATGGGGCGGTAACGGCACGAAAATAGCAAATAACAGCGCCGCAATGGCCGCTGCTACACCTGCTAACATTGATATTAATTACATTTTGGCGGAACGCAGCCGCGAATACTTCGGCGAAGGTTATCGCTGGCTGGATTTGGTACGCACACAAAAATGGGCTGAAATTGCAAAAACATATACCATTTGTGGTATCGCAACAGGCGATCACACGCCGGTAACTGTAACCCGCACAATTGAAAACTATCATTATCTTCGTCCTATTCCGCAAGGACAGCTAGACCGAATGACAATGACCAATGTCGAAAAGAAAGCCTATCAAAACCCTGGTTATTAATTATTAAATCAATAAATTAACAATTATCATTCCTATACCAACGTTTTCCGACAGGATTAAAAAACTGTCAGGAAACGTTGGATTAGAAGTTATTATATAACAATTTAGATTTAGATCCATGAAACATTTTTTAACTTTTAGCAGAATGCTGTATTTATCCATGTTTTTTTGCCTGTGGAGTATAGCATTGAATGCACAAGACGTTCCGCTGGTGTACAGTGTAGAAAACACCGGTGCAAGCTGTACGGGTCCTGTATTACCCGCTCCGGCTGATTTGCCCTCAGTGATTCGTTTGCCCAATCCATTTGAATTTTCAAACGGGCAAAGCTTTGTCAATACTCTGAACGAATGGTCGTGCCGACGCAACGAAATCAAGCTGGAAATTGAAAATTATGAAATCGGCTTCAGGCCTGCTCGCCCGGCAAATATCACGGCAACTTTCACACCCGATTCGGTGTATTACACGCGAGAACTGGATTGGTCAACCATTGACTGGTCAGATCCTGAATGGTATCTTCACTTGACCGATGAAAATTACACCAATGTAGAACACATTGCCAATTTTCTTTCAGTAACAATTGTTGAAAACGGTAAAACCCTTACCCTGTCTTCTACAATAAATATACCTGCCGGAACAGGCCCTTTTCCCGCCGTAATAGGTATTAGCGGCGCTACCGGCAGTTTGCCTGCTTCGCTTTTTGAGAACTGCATACAAATTAATTACGATCCCAGTCAAGTGGCTACAGATGGAAGTGCAAATACTGGTGCATTTTACAACATGTACGGAATCCAGGCCGGTCACTACTCTGCATGGTCCTGGGGCGTTAGCCGTCTTATTGACGGCTTGGAATTGGTTCAATCGCAAATGAATGTCGATCTGGCACATATTGGTATCACCGGTTGTTCCCGCTATGGAAAACTGGCATTGTTTGGCGGTGCGTTCGACGAACGTATTGCGCTCACCATAGCCCAGGAACCGGGCGGTGGAGGCGCGGCTGCCTGGCGCGTTTCGGAATCAATCGGTAATGTTGAAAAAATCGACAATACAGATTATTCGTGGTTTATGCCGTCGATGCGAGATAATTTTAAGGGAAAAACCGATCGCTTGCCGCACGACCATCACGAACTGGTTGCGATGATAGCGCCCCGCGCCGTTCTGGTTTTGGGAAATGCTACTATTGACTGGCTGGCAGACCCGTCGGGATATGTATCCTGCATGGCTGCCCGCGAAGTATGGAAAAAATTTGGTGTTGAAGACCGTATGGGATTCGATTTCACTGGAGGACATGACCACTGTAATGCTCCTGCCAGCCAAACCGATGCTGCGGATAAGTTTATCAAAAGATTTTTGTATAGCGACAATACGGCAAATACAGAGATTTTAACGTCTCCCTACCAGGATGTAAACTATCAGTTCTGGATTAAAGACTGGGCTAATGTAACCGAACCGACTGTAGTACAGCAAAATTTCTGGTATGAACCGGAAACAACAGCTTGCGGAACCTTGGGAAGTAATTTCGTTATAGAGAGCGATGCGAACGCTTCTGGTGGTAAATACGTAACAGCAGGCAGCGGTTTGAGTAGCGTCAATGAAGCGCCGGATGCAAACGGACAACTTAAAATTACTTTTGATACGGAGAATCACGGAGAATTTTATGTTGCCCTGCGTGCCAATTGTCCGAACAGCAATTCCAATACTTTTTGGGCAAAAATAGATAATGACGATTTTGAGCTTTACGATTATTTAGATACTTACGGACAATGGCAATGGGTTCCCTTGATTACCGGCAGACCTTTGCCTAAAGGCACTCACACGTTTACAATCGCTTACGCCGAAGCCGGTACTAAATTAGACAGGATTCTGATTACTAACGATCCTGCTGCAATACCTGTTTCCGGTTTTGGTGGTGCGGAAACCGATTGTATGCCTCCGCAAAAATATGTCAAACTGGATTTTGAAAACGGGAATATCAACGGCTGGTCAAAACTGAATCCGGGAGCAGGCATCGACATTACGCAAGAAGATAAACATGGCGGAAACTATGCTCTTAAAATGGTAAACGGATCAGCTACAAGCGCGTGGAGTGTTCAGGTAACTACTCCGGACATTGAAATCCATTCGGGACATATCTATACGGTTACTTTTTGGGTGCGTGCAGTAGGCGGCGGCGGAAGAGGACGAATCTCTACAGCCGGTAATGGAGCATTGGGCGGAACCTATTGGAATGATTTTGAAGTAGGCAATGAGTGGCAACAAATTACCCATACCAATTTGCTTGCAAACGGATCTAGCGTTAAGTTAGCATTCGATATGGGATATATTGCAGATAAAACCTACTACATTGATGATATTATTTTCAATGATATGGATATGGAGGATATAGTTGGTATCAAACCGGTCAATGCGGATTGGACAGGAAAGATATATTCTTCGGGAAAAGGAAAGATCGATGTCATAGCGCCCGCCAATTCAGAAGTGCAAATAGTGGATCTTCTCGGAAGAAAAATAGGAATGCGTACTGTTTCCGGTTCCTCTTTGCAATTTTCGGTACAGCCCGCGGGCATTTATGTAGTTAGCGTTAAAATCAGTGGCCATACCTATACACAAAAGGTAATTGCCAGGTAAAAAGCCGCAATCTTCCTAACCGTAAGTTGCATTATGATTGACTTGCGGTTAAGAAGATTGATAATAAAAAAATTGAATAGCAGATCGTTTATGAAAATTAAACAAAGAATAACAATACTCTTTATTTCGTTGTTTGCAGGCGTTTCCGGACAAATCCGTCTCCCAAAATTGATTAGCGATGGCATGATTTTGCAGCGCGACGTTCCCGTCAAAATCTGGGGATGGGCTGCGCCCAATGAAACGGTAAACTTGGATTTTAATAATATGAAATATACGGCAACGGCCAATGATCAGGGCGAATGGGAAATGCAGCTTCCTTCTCAAATAGCCGGAGGCCCGTATTCGATGACCTTAAATGCAAGTAACACGGTTACTGTCAAAAATATCTTGTTTGGCGACGTATGGCTTTGCTCCGGACAATCAAACATGGAAACGCCCGTTTCGCGAGTAACAGCTTTATTCAACGATGAAATACGGAACTACTCTAATCCGGAAATCCGTTATGTGAAAATTCCGATGACCTTCAATTTTCATGCACCGCAAACCGACGTTCCTCCTTGTCACTGGGTCGAATTAACGCCTGAAACAGCGCTTCAATTTTCGGCGGTTGCTTATTTTTTTGCTAAAGAAATGTACGAAGCTACCGGCATTCCCGCCGGAATAATCAATTCCAGCGTAGGCGGATCGCCTGCCGAAGCATGGATCAGTGAAGAAGCGCTAAAGCCTTTCCCTGCCTGTATCAACGAAAAACGAATATGCGAATCGGACGAATTTGTATCCGAAATGCTTCATTCAAACACTCTCTCGATGCAGCGATGGCTCACGGTGCTGAACGAACAGGATTCCGGCTTGAATGAAACCGCCAAATGGTACTCGCCGGATTACGATGACAATTTTTGGCAAACTTCCGATTTATTTGATAATCGCTGGGGAAAATCCGGCAACCGTCCCGTGAACGGCGTTTTCTGGTTCCGCAAGACAATTGAAATTCCACAAAAATACGAAAATCATCCGGCGATGCTGTATTTGGGTCGCATCGTGGACGCCGATTCTGTTTTTGTCAACGGCGCCTTTGTCGGAACTACCGGTTATCAATATCCGCCGCGGAATTATTCCATTCCCGCCGCGATTTTAAAAGCAGGGAAAAATAATATAACAGTACGTTTAGTAAGTCAATTCGGGTTTCCGGAATTTGTGCCGGATAAACCTTATAAAATAGTTTTCTCCGACAAGGAAATATCGCTGGAAGGGCAATGGAAATATCGCGCCGGAACAATTATGCCGCCGACGCCTGCAGGAATAACATTTCAGTACAAACCCACAGGTCTGTACAACGCCATGATCGCCCCGCTGAAGAATCATGCCCTTAAAGGCATTCTCTGGTATCAGGGCGAATCGAATACCGGCCGGTACAACGAATATTTCGATTTAATAACAACACTTGTCAACGACTGGCGCCGGTTGTGGAAAAAAAATTTACCTTTTCTGGCTGTTCAGTTAACCAATTTTATGGAACCTGCCTTGCTACAACAAAACAGCGATTGGGCGGAACTTCGTGATATACAACGAGAATTGTATCAAACAATTCCAAATACCGGCATGGCCGTTGCAATTGATTTGGGCGAATGGAACGATATTCACCCGCTTAATAAAAAGGATGTGGGAAAGCGCCTTGCCCTGCAAGCCCGAAAATTGGCTTACGGCGAAAAAATTGTAAGTGAAGGCCCTGCTTACCAATCAAAAACAATCAAAAACAATACTGTTATCCTTTCATTTAAAGAAGGAAACGGCGATTTTATGCCCGTAGCCGAACTGAAAGGTTTTGCTATCGCAGGTGCCGACGGAATTTTTCATCCGGCAAACGCCCGTATCGAAGGCAAACAAATCGTTGTTTGGAATGAAACCATCGCTCAACCGGTGAAAGTTCGTTATGCATGGGCGAACAATCCCGAAGGAGCAAACTTGAAAAATACCGCCGGATTACCGGCTTCGCCTTTTCAAACAGAATAATTTTATAATTTTTTAAAATCAATCACTATGCGCTTTTTTCATTTTATTTTCCTAATAATCGGCTTATTTTCCTATACAAAAATTTCCGCCCAGGAATATCCTGTGCAATTTGTAGTTGCGGAGCAACGGGAATCTCAGTATTTTCCATTGATAATTAATAAAATACCCGCAAAAATAATAACCGACGAAACAGATAAAGGTGTTTTGCAAGCAGTAAAGAACCTGCAACAGGATTTTCGATCGGTAACCGGAAATTCTTCGTCAGCCTGTTTACCCTATTCCATCATTGCCGGTACTGCCGGAAAATCGGCAACGATCGATAACCTGCTTAATGAAGGAAAAATTGATAAAAGCACATTGATCGGAAAACGGGAAAAATATGTTATTACAACCGTAAATAATCCTGTTTCAGGGATGGAAAAAGCTTTGGTTATTGCCGGCAGCGATAAACGGGGTACTGTTTACGGTATTTACGAACTTTCGAAACAAATTGGAATTTCTCCATGGTACTATTGGGCGGATGTTCCTGTCAAACAACAGGAAAATCTTTACGTCAAGCCCGGAATTTATACCGAAGGTGAACCGGCTGTTCAATATCGCGGTATTTTCCTCAACGACGAAGCTCCAGCGCTCAATGGATGGGTGCATAAAACTTTCGGTGATTTTAACCATCTTTTTTATGAAAAAGTATTTGAATTGATTTTGCGCCTGAAAGGCAATTTTCTTTGGCCTGCCATGTGGCTAAACGCTTTTTATGACGATGATCCGGAAAACGGTTCTTTAGCCGACGAATATGGAATCACTATCGGTTCCTCGCACCACGAGCCGATGGGACGCGCCTATGACGAATGGCGCCGCTATGGACAAGGCCATTGGAATTACGAAAAAAATCCGAATGTCTTGCACGATTTCTGGCAGAAAGGAATGGATCGCATGAAAAATTACGAAACCGTCGTTACCATCGGAATGCGCGGCGATGGCGACGAGCCGATGAGCGAAAAAGCCGATATCACCCTTTTGGAAAAAATAGTGAAAGACCAGCGACTGATCATCGAAAAAGTTACCGGCAAACCGGCAGACAAAACACCCCAAGTATGGGCTTTGTACAAAGAAGTTCAGGACTACTACGACAAGGGTATGCGCATTCCCGACGATGTAACGCTCTTGCTTTGCGACGACAACTGGGGAAATGTACGCAAATTGCCCGACATCAGCGCTCCCAAACGTAAAGGCGGATACGGCATGTATTATCACTTCGACTACGTGGGCGGCCCTCGTAACTACAAATGGATAAACGTCAGTCAAATTCAACGCATTTGGGAGCAAATGAACCTGACTTACAGTCACGGCGTAGATAAATTATGGATCGTCAATGTCGGCGATTTGAAACCGATGGAATATCCGATCAGTTTTTTCCTGGATATGGCATGGAACCCCAGTCGATTCAATGCCGGAAACTTACTGAAACACACGGAAAGCTGGTGCGCTCAACAGTTTGGCGAAAAATATGCGCGGGAAGCCGCACGCCTAATCAACCTCTATACCAAGTATAACCGACGCATAACTCCCGAATTGCTGGACGAAAATACGTACAGTCTGGAAAATTACAACGAGTTCGAAACTGTACTCAATGAATATAAAGATTTGGCTATGGATGCTTTACGATTATATAACCTAATGCCCGATCCGTATAGGGACGCTTTCGACGAATTGGTTCTGTTTCCTGTAAACGCCTGTTGCAATTTGTATGAAATGTACTTTGCCGTAGCCAAAAACCGATATTATGCTCGGCAGCATGATCCGAAAGCCAATAGCTGGGCAGACAAAGCCAAACAATGTTTCGAGCGCGATTCCATCCTGACGGAACATTACAACGGTGATATTGCCGATGGAAAATGGGCGCATATCATGGATCAGGTACGAATCGGTTATACCGGATGGCAACAGCCTCCGCGCAGTATCATGCCACATGTCGAATACATCGCTACTCCATCCGCAGGGCGTTTGCCGTTTACCGAGAAAGACGGCTATATTTCCATCGAAGCCGAACATTTTGCCCGCGCACAGGGAAACGAAAATATTCGATGGGAAATCATTCCCGATTTTGGAAAAACACTTTCGGCTATAACCACTTTCCCTCAAAATGCGTATCCGCAGCCGGACGAGCCGGTTTATGTGGAATACGACATCATTCTCGAATCTGTTGGCGCCGTTGAGGTAATCCTCTATCTGGCGCCAACGCTGAACTTCAATGCCAACAAAGGATTGCGCTACGCTCTTTCCTTCGATGGCGGCAAGGAAGAAATTGTCAATTTCAACGGACATTATCGCGGCGAACTGGGCGCATGGCAAGCCGAAAGCATTATCAGGAGTTCCACTCAACACAATATTACCGTACGCGGACAACATACACTGCACTTTCGGGTGCTGGAGCCGGGCATTGTACTGGAAAAAATCATTATCCATACCGGCGGATTAAAACCTTCTTACCTGGGAGCGCCGGAAAATTAACGGATCCCACGCCAGTTTATATCCTGCATTGATCCGGCACGTAAAGTAGAGACGGGACACGCTCCGTCTCTACTATATATGATATTTCTCCTTCGCATCGCCCGTCCCGTGCGGGATGCAAAAGGGAAGAGAGTGTTAATTTTTTTATGATTTCCCGGAATGTATCGGTTGTGCAAATCTTTGATACCTGTCGACACAACCGTTTTTTCGGAAAAGTTCTACTTTTGCTTCATGTGAAGTCTAAAAAAAATATTAATTTTCGATGAATATTATGAAGAACATTTCTCAACAGAAAATGATAAGGCTATTGTGCCTTTTCTTTTTATTTCCCGTTTTATCTTATGCGCAAACCATTTCCGTAAGTGGAGTTGTGAGGGACGAAGGGGGAGAAACTTTGCCGGGAGTGAGTATCTCTATCCCGGGTACAAACAACGGAGCCATTTCGGATGTCGACGGAAAATATGTCGTTAACGTCGCCTCGAATGGGAAGTTGTCTTTCTCTTACATCGGCTACCTGTCGCAAACGATAGATGTAAACGGCAGGAAAGTCATTAACATTGTTCTGCGTGAAGACACAAAAACGCTGGACGAAATAGTTGTTGTCGGTTACGGAACGATGAAGAAAAGCGATTTGACCGGTGCGGTTACTTCGGTAAAAGCAGACGCTATCCAAAAATCGGTGCCGACGTCAATTGACCAGGTGTTGCAGGGACGTGCCGCCGGAGTACAGGTGCAGCAATCTTCGGGTATTCCCGGTGCTGTCGCTACAATTAAAATACGTGGCGTAAATTCGCTAAATGCAACTACCGAACCAATATACGTAATAGATGGCGTGGTAATTGAAGGCGGAGGATATGATGCTACCAGTATCAACTCAAATCCGATAGCCTCCATTAACCCAGCCGACATCGTGTCGATGGATATTTTGAAAGACGCTTCGGCAACGGCCATCTACGGCTCTCGCGCTTCTAATGGGGTTATTATGATTACCACCAAACGCGGACAAAAAGGCGATGCTACTATTAATTATACTGGATATATTGGCGCTCAGCAAATTCCGAAACATCTTGATGTGTTGGATTTGCAGCAATATGCTGCACACCGCAATGTACAAGCCGATTATCCCGGCGGCCCCTCTAAGAATACTGCTTTTGTGCGCCCCGATTTGCTGGGAATGGGTACCGATTGGCAAAAAGAACTTTTCAACGATGCTCTGATGCAAAGTCATAACCTTTCTATTTCAGGAGGAAACGACAAACAGACTTATAGTATGGGAGCCGGTTATCTAAATCAAGACGGTATTGCCGCAGGTTCCGGTTTTAAACGCTACAACTTAAGCGGTAATTTCGATACGCAGGTAAAAAGTTGGTTGAAAGCAGGTATCAGTTTGTCTTTTTCCAACACATTTCAAAAATTAACCGTTTCAGATCAATCATTGGTTATAACAGCTCTAAGATCAACGCCCGATGTGCCTGTACGCAATGTTGACGGCACTTTCGGAGCTCCCGACCCAGATTTGGATTACATGCCCGTCAACCCAATGGCAATGGCACTTTTAGTCGATAATCACAACGAAGCATTCGGAGTAAGAGGAAATGCTTATCTTGATATTGCTTTCGACAGTTGGTTGAAAGGGTTGTCGTTCCGTCCGGAAATATCGGTTGATTATGGTTTAACAAACTATTATCGTTTTCGTCCTACCTATTATCTGTCGAAAAAGCAATTTAATGAGGTAAATGAAAAAACCGATCAGAAAAATTACAATAAATATTACAGATATAGCGCAACCCTGAATTACAATCGCACTTTCAACGACATTCATACCATTAATGCCATGCTTGGCGGGGAATATTCGCATTCGTATTGGGATTGGCTACAGGGCTACGGCACTAATCTTCCGTCCAATTTGGCAACAGGAATGTCCCTTGCACCTCCAGACAAAACGGGTGCAACAGGTTATCCCGATCAAAGTGCATTGGGGTCGCAGTTTGGGCGTATTTTCTATTCTTTAATGGACAAATATATGTTTACTGCAACTATTCGCCATGATGGTTCGTCAAAATTTGCGTCTGAAAATCGTTGGGGTTGGTTTCCATCGGCTGCATTCGCGTGGCGTATTTCCGAAGAATCGTTTTTGAAAGGCAATAATACGATCCCCAACCTGAAATTGCGTTTGGGGTGGGGATTGGTTGGTAATCAGAATATTCCAAACAATGCGTGGTTTCCGTACTATGTAGTTTCGGGTTCAAGTTTAATTGCCGCAAATACACCAAATCGTTATTTGGTGTGGGAAAATACAAAATCTTCCAATGCAGGTATCGATTTGAATCTGTTTAACAACAGAATAGAATTTGTTTTGGACTTTTATTATAAGATAACCAACAATTTGCTGTTTCAAGCGACGCTGCCCACCTCTTCCGGAACAAGCGGACAAGGAGCAAGCGAACCGCCTTGGGTAAATCTCGGCTCATTGTCGAATAGAGGATTTGAATTTACCATAAATACAGTAAATGTAAAATTAAGGGACTTCGATTGGCGTACAAATCTGGTATTTTCATTGAACCGCAACAGAATGGAAAAACTGAATTTGACAACAGGCGAGTTTACACAAAGTGTAACAGACGATAGTTGGGGAAATACCGGTAAAACCATTATCAACCGTACTGTGGAAGGGCAACCTATCGGATTATTTTATGGTTACAAGGTAATTGGCCGTTTTGAAAAAGCTACCGATTTTTATCGCATTGATGAAAATGGCAATGTGGTTCCTACACCTACATACAATAAATTGCCTATTGACGAACAGAATGGCGTTTGGATTGGCGATTATATTTACTGGGATCGAGATGGAAGCGGAGTAATCGATGCTAGTGACCGTACTGTTATCGGAAATCCCGAACCAAAATTCACCTACGCTATTGGTAATCAGTTTACTTACAAAAATATAGATCTTTCAGTTTTCTTACAGGGCGTTTATGGTAACGATGTTGTAAACTATGCACGGCGATATATGGAAAATCCACGCCGTAATATTTCCAATCTCTTTACTTCGGTTTTGGATTATGCGAAATTAGATTTGATAGATTCCAGCAAACCCAACGATTACCGCAACGTGAAAATTGTTGGAGGAGATCCGCTTGCGCCGCGTTACCCACAATCTACAGCCACAAGCGATGCCGATTTCCTTTTTTCCGACCGTTTTGTGGAAGATGGCTCTTACTTAAGAATTCAAAATGTTTCGTTAGGATATACGTTTCCTCAAAATTGGATACGTTCGCTTAACATTTCTAACATAAAAGTGTATGCAAACTTGCAAAATCTTTATACTTTTACCAAATATCGCGGTTACGACCCCGAAGTTGGTATTTCGTACAGTAGTGGACAACGACTAAATGGCATTGACAGTGGACGTTATCCATCACCTCGAATATATACGTTTGGGCTTAATATTTCATTTTAATAAAGATTGAACAATATGAAAAAAATATTTTTTATAACAACAATAACTCTGTCAGTTTTATTTTCATCTTGCAAATTTGAATTTGAACCGCAAGGTGTATTAACTGGAGCCACATTGACCGACGACAATCTGTCGCAAATGACCGAAGCGCTCTATGCAAAAGTTTGGTTCGATTTTAACGACAAATTTTATTTCGGGCTGGGTGATGGAATGTCATACAATCTCTACGCACCTTATTCCGACTATGTGTATCCTTTTTCCGACCTGATGGCTTCACCAGCAACAGGGCCGCTTAACAATGCATGGGCATCGCTCTATGTAGTTGCACAGCAGGCCAACAAGGTAATGACAGGTATTAAGGCAAGCTCCGTTGCCGATGATTTGAAAATCCAATATATTGCTGAAGCGCGTTTTATGCGTGGCCTTGCCTATTGGTATCTCGGCTCGCTGTGGGAAGACGTGGTTATTTCCGAAGATCCTCAAAAACTGATTGACAACCCATTAGCTAATACAAATCCGCAAAAAGACGTGTTTGAATTTGCATTGCGCGATATGGAATATGCAGCAAAATATTTACCTGAAACTTCTGCAAAAACCGGACACGTAAACCGTTACAGCGCTTTTGGAATGTTGTCGCGCATGTATTTGCATTATGCGGGCTTTGTCGGCTCAAATTATGGTCAAAATCGCAATTCGGGACAACGAGATGCCGCTTATTTGGATTTGGCTAAAAAAGCAGCTGAAAAAGTTATCAGTAGCGGCATATTTTCGTTGATGCCGAATTATCCCGATTTGTTCACAATTGAAAACAACAATAATGTTGAATCAATGTTTGCGTTTCAATGGACGCCCGGACAGAACAGTACAACAGGCTATGGACTTATCAACACGCATCAGGCTTATTTTGCTCTTGGGTCTATTATTACGGGCGATGATGCCGCTTGGGGTGGTTGGACTCGCTGTCCTTACGACATGATTCAGGAATACGAACTCAATGACACCATTCGCCGAAAAGCAACATGGATGGGTTTTGGCGACTATTATCCTGAAATTAACAAGGAAAAAGGTGGTTTACGTATTGGCAATGGCGACGGTGAATACAACAGCGGCAACAACAACCAGGCATTAAACGTGAAAAAAGGCGTAGTCGGTTCTGCAAAGGACAATCCCGCTGTGGGACGTATGAATTCCGCACTTGATAATTATATGCTGCGCTATGCAGAAGTATTATTCAATTATGCTGATGCCGTTTTAGGAAATAATGCAAGCACAAACGATCCGACCGCACTTGGATATTTTAATGCTGTACGGACTCGTGCCGGATTGAATCCTAAAACAAGTATTTCGTATGAAGATTTACGTCACGAACGTCGCGTAGAATTTTGTATGGAAGGACGTTATTGGTACGACCTCTTAGCACGTTCGTATTACAAGCAACAGGAAGTTATCGAATATATTAATAATATACAAAAACGCGGTGAAATCCCTGCATTTTTGTTTAATGCACCAAATAATTTGCGTCTCGACAGTGAAAGAAATGCAGGAACACGCGCCGTGGCTACGGCTACTTCCGAGACTTTCAGATTGCCGTATCCCGAATCGGAAAGCATTCAAAACCCAAAACTCAAGGAAGCTCCGATTCCTTTTGAATTTACGGAAGATAGAATTACCGATTTGTTCAACTAAATTTAAAAAATAAAAATATATGAAAAATATAATCTTAAACAATATTTGGACGTTAGCCTTCTTGCTTTACAACGCAGTATTTTTTAATTCCTGCAATAAAGACGAAGGAAGCGAAAACTTTAAAGAAAACGCCCTTCCACCAAAAATAACAAAAGTTTACCTCGAAGACGTCAACTCCAAGGTTCCCGATCGTGAAGTTACTTTTGCACGTATCGGGCAGACAATCCGCCTTGAAGGAGAAAATTTTCTCGGTATAAGCAAAGTGTATCTCAATGGTTATGACTGTACTTTCAATCCAACGTATATATCTAACTCTTCTATGATTGTACAAATAGCTAATAAAGTGCCAACCACTGATGCTGCCGATGATGTACGCAACACCATTCGTGTGGAGAAAATCTCCAAAAGTTGCAATTGCACTACTCAATTTTATATCCATAATTTCGAATTTCGTTCTGCTGCGCCAAGCATCACAAGCATTTCCCATACCATGCCGCTAGCAGGTGAATCTATTACCATTTATGGCACGGGGTTAGTTGAGATTGAAAGCATAACATTTCCAGGCAATATAGTCGTAACCAAAGACATTGTATCCGATAATAAAGAAGGGAAATGGGTTACTGTAACCGTACCTAATGGTATACCTGAAAGTGGAGGCTCGCTATTTATCAAAGGAGCAAATGGCGGCGTGTATTCGCCTGCCTACTTTAACTGTAAAAACGGCTTGATTCTCGACTTTGACGGACACGGCGAACCTGCGGGTTGGACGGCAAATGCCATTACTTCCGCCGATTTTCTTGATGCTGTTATTGGAGAAGGAAATGTTTCGCAGGGAAAGTATTGTCCTTTAACACCTGATAAATTTCTACCAATCAGTTCGGGTGTATCACGTGCCACAGAAGTTTGGACAACGGGAAACGAAAGTTGGCGGGCTCAATTTGTTCCAAATATTTTTGCTACGAGTACGCCTGTGAATAAAATTGCTGTCCAATTTGATATTTATGTACCAAACGAATGGAACCATTCAGGTTTTTTGGGACTGAATCTTGTCAACAATTTTGATGCAGGTAATCAATGGACAGGGGAATTTTATAACTATATTCCCTGGCTTGCAGGAAAAGAAAAAGTACCTTTCAAAACAAAAGGCTGGATAACTGTAACTGCCCCGTTGAATGAGTTCTACAAATATGCCAAAGGCAGCTTTACCTTTGAAGATATTTTGCAACTCAGGGAAACTGCAAATTACAAAAATTTTGGTATATTTTTTAACAATAACGATTTCACATTGGCAAATATTACAGGAAATGATACGGACAAAAAAACGGAATTTATTTCGTCAGACACTTTTATAAAGGTTTATGTAGATAATTTCCGTTTAGTTTCACTCGAAGCGCCCACATTCAGCGATTTTCCCGATGAAGAATAAGATCATTTCCACAATCTTCTTTGATAAGAGAAGAAGAATAAAAAAAAATAAATAAGCGTTCTTTGAAATATTGGTTTACACGTTATTCGTTTTCAAAAAATATTCTTTGTATCTTTGCATATAATAATAAAAATGAAACACTAATAATGATACGAACGGTTTTTATTCCGAAAACGGATAAAGTTGTTTTCTCTCTGCCTAAAGAGTATGTAGGAAAGGAAATAGAAGTAACTATACTGCCTGCCAATGACATTTCAGATGAATATATAACACCTGATAAAAGAAAAACAAGTTTTACAGCCGTATCTTTGGACACTCGAGGATGGAAATTCGATCGGGAGGAAGCAAATGCAAGATAAATTCTTTTTGGATACAAATGTATTAATTTATGCTTATTCCAACACCGAAACAGTAAAACAAAGCATTTCCGGGAAAATTATGGAAAATAACTGTACTGTTATCAGCACCCAAGTTTTACAAGAAATAACTAACATTTTACGGAAAAAATTCGGGAAAAATTATACCGAATTAAAAAATGTATTGGAAGAATGTAAAAAAAATATATACCTTGTACATACCAACACTTATCATACCGTACTTAGAGCCTGCGATATTGCAGAGCGATATAGATTCTCATTCTACGACAGTATGATAGTTGCCGCCGCACTCGAAAGCAAATGTAAAATACTTTATTCCGAAGATCTGCAACACAAACAAATAATCGACAACCAATTGACTGTCTTTAATCCATTTGTGTAATTACCGAAAATATTCTTAATAAATCATAGTAGCGTGTAAGCCGATATAAAAGAATTGCACATTTTTTTATCCGGTTATAAATTAAATTTAAAAAATACAAATATGAAACTGAATTGCAATAAAATAATTCTCGCATTATTCGTTCTTATCGTTGGACTATCATCGTGTTACGATGAAAAAATGGAATGGGGCGATCCATATACGCATCCCGATGCAAGAGACCTTCCGCTCGGATTACAGGAAAAAATTTCCCGCTACGAAGCGCTGAACAAATATGCTAATTTCAAACTCGGCGTAGGGATTGACTTCAATCTTTATATGAATGATGCGACTTACCGTAATCTCGTAAACGAGAATTTCAAGGAAATTACGCCTGGCAACGAGATGAAACAATCGTCCATTATGGATTCCAAGGGCGAATTAAATTTCACCAGTGTCGATAACGTTATTACCCAACTAAAAAGCGCAGGGTTAAGCGTTTACGGACATACGCTTGTATGGCATAACCAGCAACAGGCGGGTTATATAAACAGTTTGCTTCTACCGGTAATCATTCCCGGCTCACCTGGGTCGAGCCTGATTGCTAATGGTGATTTTGAAGAAAGTTTAAACGGTTGGGACATTCCGTATTATAAGGAAGTTGTTACTCAAAGCACTGATTTTTCTATAGATGGATCTCATTCGATGAAAGTGGTCGTCGGCGATTTTGGCGGAGGCAAATACAACATGCAAATCAACAGTCCAAAATTCCAAATTATCAACGGACACAAGTATGAAATCTCGTTCTTCATCAAATCGAACGGGGAAGGACAAGTCGGCTTGGATTTTCCGAATAACAATCTTACAAACCAATATCCGTGGACAAATGGAAAAGAACTGACAACAACTTCCGCTGCATGGACAAAGGTAACTTACAATCCGACTACCACACCCGATGGTATGACGGCAACAGCCGATAACAATGCCATGACTTTCCGCTTGTTGCTTGGCGAGGTAAAAAATATGACATATTACATTGACGCTGTGGAAGTAATCGACCTCGATGCTGCTCCGGTAGAAGTGAATATAGTTAAAAACGGCGGATTTGAAACCGGCGATTTGACCGATTGGAGCGCCTTGAATACGGGTGCCGGCATTGAGATAACCAACGAAGTTAAATATGCAGGAGACTATTCCGTAAAAATGACGGCAAGTTCTTCGTCGAAAAACGCTTGGGATTTACAATTGGAAAGCGCCGAAATGACTTTGGATGCAAACAAGACTTATACTTTCTCGTTCATGGTAAAATCGGATGCAGCAGGAAAAGGCCGCGTGTCGTTCCCAGGTGGAGTAGACGGAAACCAGTATCCATGGATGAATTGGGAAGGAACCGGCGCTGGTGAAGCATTTACGACATCTACCTCATGGAAACAAATTTCGGTCGATCTTACAAAAGCTGCAAAGATAAAACTGAGTTTCGATATGGGCTATCTCCCTGATGTAACGTATTATATCGACGAAGTAAAAGTGATAGAAAAGAAAACTGAGGCAGCGCCTCCTCTAAAAGCACTTCGTAGCGGCCCTGTCGAAATTCCTCAAACGGCGGAAGAAAAGGCGCAGAAAGTGGATATGGTATTGCACGCATGGATAAAAGGAATGACGGAGCATTTCAAGGGTAATATTGCTGCATGGGACGTAGTGAATGAGCCGATGAACGATAACGGAACTTTACGCGCCGGCTCGGAAAACTTGTCATCGACAGGCGTTTTCTACTGGCAATATTATCTTGGACAGGATTATGCTGTAAAAGCATTCAAATATGCCACAGAAGGCGATCCTGACGCCAAACTTTTTATCAACGACTACGGACTTGAATCGGCAAACGGCGCCAAACTCGACGGTCTGATTAAATACGTAGAATACATCGAAAGCCAGGGCGCTAAAGTAGATGGCATCGGAACGCAAATGCACTTGAATATCAACTGGTCGGATACAGCGGCTATCGAACGTATGTTCCAAAAACTGGCTGCTACCGGAAAATTGATTAAGATTTCGGAATTGGACGTTGCCGTTTCCAGCGAATCGGAACCGTCTTCTCCGGTTTCGCCGACAGACGAACAGTTTGCAAAACAGGCCGATTTATATCGTTTTGTAGCAGAGGCATACACAAAATACATTCCAGCAGCGCAACGCTACGGAATCACCGTGTGGAGTGTTTCCGATAATGAAAAAGAACATGAATATTGGCTCAAAAACGACGTTCCCTGTCTATGGGACGGCAAATACGCCCGCAAACATGCTTATAAAGGCTTTGCCGACGGCTTGGCAGGGAAAGACGTCAGTGCAGATTTCAGTGGGGAGTTGGAATAACAATTTAATATACTGAATTTGAAAAATCCTAAACTTAACAGGTTGAAAAACCTGTTAAGTTTTTATTATATCGCTAAGATAAAAGAATGTTTTCAAAAAATTAACAATATGAAACTCAACATTCTACCATTCGTTACCGCATTATCGTTAGTGACGTGTGTACCAAAAGAACCTGTGTCTTACGAAGTTGCACGGTGGCAAGGCTTCCGGCAAGCGGCAGTCAGCTATACTTTCGATGACCAGTGTCCCAACCAGTTCGCCGTAGCGCTTCCGATCTTCGACTCCTGCGATTTCAAAGTCACGTTATATCCGGTGATTAACTGGGGACGCTGGGATGAAATCCGACAGGCCGCTCTTAACGGACATGAAATCGGCAGCCATACGGTATCGCATCCAATGCTCGACACGCTCTCCACCGAAAAGCAGGAAACGGAATTGAGAGAATCTAAAAGATTTATCAACGAGCAATTAAGTGATTTGAAAACAGATTGCAATACGATCGCTTATCCCTATTGCCATACCTGTGATGCGGCGATAAGCAGACAATATTATATTGCCGGACGGGGTTGTTCGGAAGATATAGTATCTGCAACACCCGACGATTATTACAACATATCTTCGATCGTCTGCGGCAATCAAGGAAGCGTCCGATCGCTGGAAGATTTTCAAAAATGGCTGGTATCTGCCATGAACACAAACGGATGGTGCGTTTTTCTCTTGCATGGTATCGACAACGACGGAGGTTACTCGCCCCTGTCTTCTGAAACGCTTTTGCAAAGTGTCGAATATTTGACGGAAAACAGGGAAACATATTGGGTAGCAACATTCCGGGATGTTGTACGGTATGCCAAAGAACGCGACGCCGTTTCGGTGATGGAAACACAACGTACACGGTCAAAAATCACCGCGACGATAACCGATACATTGGATAATGCAACGTACAATCTTCCGCTAACCATTCGTCGACCATTGCCGACAGGATGGATAAATGCAGCAGCTAAACAAAACGACGAAACGATTCCGTCGCATATCACAACTATCAATCAAACCCGATTCATTGTTTTCGAAGCGATTCCGGACAAAGGAAAGGTTACGATTGAACGAAAATAAGCAATTAATAGATAATTTATTCACAATTTCAATTTCAACATTTTATGATTAACAATTTAGTAAACTTAGTCCAACAACTTTCAGGCAAAGCTATAATAAATAATCCTGAAATTCCCAACGAACAAAATAATACCGTGATTCAATCGGCGACAGAAGGTATTTTCAAAGGATTACAAAATCAAGCAATGAGTGGCGGTTTAGGACAAATTCTGAATATGTTCAATTCGTCCGGCAACAACAGTATTAGCGACACACTTTCCCGGAATGTTCAATCGGCGGTTGTCTCCTCGCTGATGGAAAAATCCGGTATAAAAAGCGGAATCGCAAAAGGAATTGCCTCTCAATTAGTGCCTCTGGTTTTAAGTGCTCTGTCGAAACATGCGACAGATCCGAAAAACAGCAATTTCAATATCAGCGATATTTTGAGTTCTCTTACAGGCGGACAAACAAAAGGTATGGATATCGGCAGCTTGTTGGACAAATTTGCAGGCAACGGCGACGGCAAACTCGATTTGAACGATGTTACGAGTTTTTTTAGCAAAAAAAGCAGCGGAGGCAAATCGAACGAAGGCGGTATTATGGGCGCATTAGGCAGTCTGCTAGGAGGAAAATAATCTGTTCCATAAAATATTAAGTATAGACATTTCGTGCATCAGGGGCAAATGCACGAAAATGTCTATATTATTATGGAAAAACAAATGAATGTGAGGTTCATTGATTTGTACGCCTGTGTATTTTGTCAAATTTTTAGGAATAAATTCGTTGGCAATTTCGGGATTCTTGTGTCCTGCACCGTAATCTACACGCAACAAGCCAATTTTACTTTCATCTTCTTGAAAATGCAAACTTATTCTCATTGTCCAAAGGCACTTTTTCACCTAAAATTTTCTTTTTCAGGTTAATCAGTTCTTCCGCCTGTTGATAAGTTATTATCATAAATTGATTTGAATTAATATGGCGGTAAAGGTAACATAAATTTTCAAATTATAAAAAAAAGAATAAGTTGATTAATTCATCCTCCGTCTATCGTATCATTAATTTTCCCCACATTCAAACTTCTTGCAGAAGCATCGAAAATTTCCTTGTAAGTGCCGTTTTGGCGGTACGCTTCCTCGTGCGTGCCGCTCTCGACAACGCGCCCCTGCTTCATCGCAAAAATCATATCGCTGTCGATAATCTGCGAGATGGAATGAGAAATTATGATTACCGTACGGTCTTTTTTTATCGCGTCAAGGGAATTTTTAATCTGCTCGGTGGCAATGGCGTCGAGCGAGGCGGTGGGTTCGTCAAGGAAAATTATCGGAGGGTTTTTCAGGAACATTCGCGCAATGGCGATGCGCTGCTGCTGTCCGCCCGACAATGCCAATGCCGAACTTGCGTAACCATTGGGCAGGGCGGAAATCTGCTCGTGAATGTACGCCTGCTCTGCTGCCGCAACTACCTGTTCGTGCGTTGCACTGGGATTGCCGTACATTATGTTTTCCTCAATCGTGCCGTTGAAAATATGGTTTTTCTGCAAAACCAGACCTATATTTTCCCGCAAATATTTGGTGTCGTAATCCTGTAAAGGTACGCCGTCAAGCAAAATTTCGCCGCGTTGCGGTTCGTAAAATTTGTCTAATAGGTTGATTACCGTACTTTTGCCCGCACCCGAAAGCCCGACAAGAGCCGTGATTTTGTTCGGCTCAATTTTCATAGAAACGTCAAACAACGCCTGCGTACCGTTTGGATAGGCAAAATCGACATTTTTCAACTCAAATTCACCGCTGATTTTTTCGGGTTTGTATGTGCCTGTCGGCTCGGTTTGGCTGTCGGCGTTCATAATTTCAAAAAAGCCGTCAGCGTAAATCAGGGCATCATTGATGTCGTCATAAATGCGGTGCAGTTGGCGAATGGGGGCGGTAACGTTGTTGAAAAGCATAATGTGCAGCATAATCGCGCCGATTTGCATTTGCCCCGTCAGCACGAGGTAAGCCGTCAGAATAATGATAATCACCACGCCTATTTGTTCGGTAAATGTCTTGTAGCCGTCAAATTTGAAGTTGGTTGAGCGGGTTTTCATTTGCGTTTCCGTCAAAGCCGCCTGTAAGTCGAATTGCTTTTTTGCCTCAATCTGCTCGCGGTTGAACGACTTTATAACGTTGATAGATTCGAGAATATTGATAATTCCTCCCGATTTGTTTTCGCGGAAAGTACGCACGTTCCTCCGCCAACCTTTGAGTTTGCCTGCCTGTTTTTGACTGATAAAAAAATAAACCGGCACGATGCACAGCCCCACAAGCCCGACATAAAAATTGGCGTGGAACATACCAATTAACGCCACAATCGCCGATGTGAAAAGTGGAAAAATATCAATAAAAAAACTTTGCACGGTTCGCGTAAGGGACGAAACGCCGTTATCAATGCGGGTTTGCAGTTTGCCCGAACCGCTTTCGTCCGCCGTAAAAAACGCCATCCGATAGGTTAAAACCTTTTCAATCACTTTTTGAGCCAAGTCCTGCGAAATCATAATGCGGATTTTTTCGCCGAAAAACTTTTGCCCGAAAGTGATGAAAATATTAATTAACTCTTTGGAAATAAGGATAACAGTAATAGTACCCATAATGTGCAGCCCGTCTTTGAGCGGTTTGTGCTGTTCCACAAGCGCGGTAATGGAATTGACAGTATATTGCAGCACGTAGGCATTTACCTGCGCCGTCAAAGCCCCGACAAAAGTCAGAGCCAACGCCAAGAATATCAGCCATTTGTACGGCTTCACATAAGGCAGAATCTGTTTGAAAAGTTGAAGAAGGGACATATTTTTATCTGTTTATCCGCAGGTAACGCTACGTTCTCCTGCGGTTATTAAAATTTGACTTTTCAAGTCGTTATTTCACCCTTTCGGGTGATTGATAATTTTATTTTAATTAAAATGCAAAGATATTTTTTTCAACACGCAGGTTTTTCGGAAATCTCTGCAATTCTGAATGCAATTATTTTTTTTATTAAATCAATCGAAAATGGCTGATTATGCTGAATTTGTATCGTTCCTTTGGAAAGTTTGAAGTTGGCAAGTTCTTTTTCAAAAGCGGCAATCACCGCAACCATTGGATATATGCCAATGTGATTTTTATAAGCCGCAACAAATATCAGAGTTTTGCCGTTTTTCAGTTTGAAAGCGGGCATTTTCCACGCTATTGTTTCTTCAATATCAGGTATTTGCCGTTTAATTTCCGCTCTGATTTGCAACAAGCGTTCCTGTACATTTTTCGGAAAAGCCAAAATATATTCGTTTACAGTCTTTGAATTATTCATATAATTTTCCTTTTTTTTTGCCCTCGAGGGCGGTTGATAATTTTATTTTATATTATTTCTTTTCCGATATTCCACGTTTGCTGCAAACGAAACGCGGGAATGGTTTGACGTTTAGCTGAATCTAACAGCGTTGTAAGCGAGCGGCTTTGCCCTTTGGCATATTGCGATATCTCATTCCCTTTAAGATAGACAATGCGTTTGTACAACGATTCAATCAATGCCAATGCCAAATGACTGTCAAAATCATTCAGTTTTCTATTATTTTGATATTCAGCAAAATAAGGGAAATATTCCTTGTGTTTGCCGCTGTTTTGAATAATCACAGGCGGATAACCGTAATTGGCAAGTTTCTGATTGATAAGCACTCTGCTCATACGTCCGTTGCCGTCGCAAAAAGGGTGAATATACTCAAATTCGAGGTGGAAACGGGCTATTTTTTCCACAAAATAAGAAACGTCATCGCCAAGATAATCGTAAATCAGTGTGTCAAGCATTGTGCCGACAAGTTCGGGCAGTTCCGCCTCTGCAATCATCAGCAGCAAGTCGTTTTTATCGCTTTTCAGTTGCTTGTATTCTGCTTTCAGATTGCGTTTCAGTCCTTTTTTTCTGTCGTTTACAGCCATTAGCTTTATATGATCAAATTTATGCAAAATTACGATATTTTCGTGAATAACTAAAATATTTGGAGATGCATTCACGTTGTCGTTAGACGATACATAAATCTCGCAGAGCTTGTGTCTATGCCCACTGCGCAATGATATATCATTTCAAATTCGATAACTTCTTTTATGTTCATTCTCGACAATTTTATAATTTAAAACATTATTAAAAAGTGGCTCAAAGAGATATGATATATTATCCGGCAGACTACCAATTAAACTGTGCGAAGTACAAAAATGATTCTGTTTTTTTGACAACTGATACATATTTAAAATATTTATTATTGTTTTTGCTGTTTTATATTGTTTTTCTTTTGATTTGTAATATTTTTGCAAAGAAAATCTTGTAGAATTATGGTAGATGAAAAATTTTCAATACGAAAACGGTTAGTGAGTTTCAAATATGCTTTTAGCGGTTTAAAAATTTTGTTAAAAGAAGAACATAACGCACGAATACATCTGTTCATTGCACTGTTCGTATTAGTAGCAGGAATAGTATTTCGAATATCCATGTACGAATGGATAGTGATTTTTCTCTGTATCGGAGGTGTATTTGCTTTGGAATTAATTAATTCCGCCATTGAAAATATAGCCGATTTTGTTTCGCCAGAAAAACACGAAACAATAAAAAAAATAAAAGATCTTTCTGCGGCAGCTGTGCTGACCGGTGCAATGATTTCTTTTATAGCCGGAATTATCATATTCATTCCTAAAATTATAGCGCTGCTATGTTGAAAATATTAAAAGAAAAAAAACGCTTACATGAAACTGCATTTATGGGAGTATTAACTGCTTTTTGTTTCGGATTGTCTATTTTTCGACTTATTTATACCGATTCTAAAGTGTTTTTGTTTTTGAACTGGAATTTGTTTTTAGCTTTCATTCCATGGGCTTTGACAAGTCTTTTCATACTTAAGCCAACCTTTCAGAAAGCAAAGATATCTGTTTTTATTCTGTTATTTGTTTGGTTGTTATTTTTTCCCAACGCTCCATATATCTTGACCGATTTATTTCACTTAAAAATGAAAACATCCATGCCCATATGGTTCGATTTGGTATTGATTCTTTCATTTGCATGGAGCGGTTTACTTTTCGGTTTTTTGAGTTTATGGGATATCGAATCTATTTTTGAACAGTCGATGAAACCGGTTTATGTCAAAATAATATCCATTATTCTTTTGTTTGTCGGAAGTTTCGGCATATATATCGGCCGGTATCTCCGGTGGAATAGCTGGGATATTATAACCGAACCATTCCGGTTAATTTACGATATTGGCAATAACATCATTAATCCCATTCATCATCCCCGCGCATGGGGCATGACACTTTTTATGGGTTTGTTTTTAAATATTATTTACTGGTCATTTCATTTAATACAAAGAAAGAAATCATAAAAACCAAAGATACAAATTTTTTTTTATTCTCTATTTCTATAAAGCGGGAAAAAGGAAGAAGTGCCTTTTTGATATTTTCCATCAATAAACATATCATACACAGCCTGATTGTGTATGTATTTCCACACTTTGAATTTGAAATAATTATTGGAAAAACGTGATTTAAATACAAAAAGCGAATCGTCGGCGCCGCTTCTTCCACCTCCCAAGTGCAACCATTTCATATTTTCTTTTTTTCCTTCTATTCGCGCTTGATCCAAAACCAATTTTAGTGGGCTCAAATGCAGGAATTTGTCGCGCGTGGCATTCAAATGAGCCTGCATAATTCCATTACAAAAAGTACAAAGTGAACCGCTTACAAATTCTCCATCGTAGATGGCGAGTAAAATGCACGAGTCGATATTTTTTAAAATAGAATAAAAATAATCGGGAGAAAAATAATATAAATGAGTAGCGTTTACTCTATTCATATTTTCTTTATAAATCTCAATAAAAATATCTATTTCTTCTTTATTTGAAGCTTTTACAACAGATGCGCCTTTTCTTTTCAAATAATTGATTCTGTATTTCAGCGAACGGGAATATTGTTTTTTCTGATCGATTTCCGGTAATTCCAGATCGATTCCCACAGTAGTATTCAAGGTTTCTACTTCACCCAAGTCGGCCAAAAACGAGGATTGATTTTCCATTATCGGGTGTAAACGGGTAAAAGCGCTCACTATTTGATTCGAATCAAAAAAAAATTTCAGTTCGTTATGAAATAAACGAATATTACTTGCTGACGGATTTTCTTTCTGCGATAAGGGGCCTGCATAACCGTAGACCGAACCAATATCCTTATATTCCGTACCTTCAATATTTCTTAAAATAACCGGAAAAGCCAATGATTCCGTTCCATTGGCAAAATATAATAACAGCGGTTTACCCGATTGATCTAACCGGTGATAAGAAGCTAAATGATAAAAATCGTAAGCATACATCGATCGAATAATTTCGTCCCATCGCCTGCTATTATCTGTCGTAATAACTTCCATCATCAATAGGCGTTTTTCTCTCCTTTAAACATATTTATCACAGTAACGAATACAATCTTCAAATCCAACAGGAAAGTCCAATTTTCAAGATACCAGACATCTAACCGGACGCGGCCTTCCATTTGTTCTATCGTTTTTGTTTCGCCCCGATATCCGTTTACTTGCGCCCATCCCGTGATGCCCGGTTTTACCAAATGGCGCACCATGTATTTATCAATAATCATGGAATATAACTCCGTGTGTTTCAACATGTGCGGACGTGGTCCTACGATGCTCATTTCACCTCTCAGCACATTATAGAATTGGGGAATTTCATCTAAATTTGACCGCCGCAAAAACTGCCCTATCCTGGTAATGCGCGGATCGTCTTTTTCTGCCTGCTTTTCGTCGGCATCTTTGTTTTCCCGCATAGATCTAAATTTGTAACAATCAAAAACTTTTCCGTAAATTCCTGTTCGTTTTTGTTTAAATATAATTGGTCCGGAAGAAGATATTTTAATAATAAATCCTAAAATAATATAAAAAAGAGGAAATATCGTACATAAGAAAAGTAAAGAAAACA
Source organism: Dysgonamonadaceae bacterium (assembly GCA_031256775.1). GTDB lineage: Bacteria > Bacteroidota > Bacteroidia > Bacteroidales > Azobacteroidaceae > Azobacteroides. The sequence continues at coordinate 10,705 of JAIRPX010000022.1, read as the reverse complement.
TCAAATCAAAAACACGTTTAATGATTTGATTAACTACAAACTGCAAAGGTTCGGATCGAATGGCCATTACCGGCAGCGATTCGATATTTTCCAATGTAAGCCGCTTTTTTACATAACGAGAAAATTCCGGAACCAAATAAAAGCGGATCATGTTTTTTTCTGCAAAATTAAGTAAGTGGACAATCTTTTCATCTTGCGAATTGGGAAGGGTACAATAAATCTCGTCAATAGCATTTTCGATTGAAAACTCTTCCACTTCGCAAGTCATACCCAAATAATTAGGTAAAGTATCTTTCAATAATAAATTATCATCAAAAAAACCATAAATATGAAAGCCATAAGCTATTTCTTTTTTCATTTCGGCATATAGATTCATTCCGTTTTTTCCTGCTCCAACAATAATAACCCGTTTATAATTTTTTCCCAGACGGCGGTAACTTTTCAACGATTGACGCACGATTATTCGCCATGAGGGGAAAATAAAAAATAATATCAAATAAAAATAAATAATAAATGGAAGCGGAAAATTATTGGCATCCAATTTCAAAAAAAATAAACAGCTGATAAAAATTATGGCATGTAAAGACACTAAGGATAATGATCGCTGCACTACTTTGTCCGAAAACATAACCGGCTGGTAAATTTTAACGGGAACAAAATAAATAGCAAAGCAATAACTGATATTAAACAATAAAATCACGATACTCCATTTCAAATCGAAATCTACCCACTCGTATGCTTTAAATCCTTTGTAAACAAGGAAAAATAAAACATTTAAAATGATTAAATCAAAAAAAACAATCAACCATTTAATTAAAAACCCATATCTGCTTTTTTCTTTTGTCATAGCCTTTATTCTCCAGAATTTGCAAAATTAGTTTATATATGGATAATAGGCAAAAAAAATTGATTATTATTGAGGAATCATTATAACTACCCTGTTCCATTCGCTTTCCCGATAAGGTTGTTCTTCGTCTCCCTTCCATTCTACAATAATATCGTGAGATGCTACTTTATATCTGGTTATCAATTCGTTGGCAACTGCTTTAGCCCGCTTTTCGGAAAGATTCATGTTATAAATCGACGAGCCGCTGTTTTTATCGGCATACCCAATCACTTTTATTTTTCCTCCATTGTTATGGATAAACTCAACCATATTGAAAATACCGGCTTGCTGATTATCGTCCACCTTTGCACTATTCAAGCTGAAAAATACTACATTGGGAACCAATGTTATTTCCGTTGTTTCCGAAATATCAGGCGCCGTCGGCGGCGCTGCCGGATATAAGGAACAAGGAGGAGAAGGGCGCGGTTTAAAATTGGTAAACATTTTGAGTTCGGTATGAAGTTGATTGATCATTTTATTCAGTTCATTAATCATTATTTGATCCACTAACTCGATCGCCTTAAAATCTGTTTGTCCCAATTTCAATGTTATTCCACCGGAAGCAGAAACAATCGCCTCATTTCTATCCTGATAAATCACTCGATCAAAATAATCGGGAAGAAGTGACGCGCCCAAATCGAAATCTAAACAAATCCGTTTACTCAGCCTGAACCCTAATTGGATACCGCCGTTAACCGAAAGCGCATTGGCACCCGTATAATAACTGTACATAACGCCTTCTTTTTGTGGAATTTCCTGATTATTATGCAATTGAAAGCGATGGGCAAATCCTAAGCCTGCATAAGGAATAAAATGAAAAAAACGGGTTGAAGAATATCCTGTTAATTGATTCGACAAATTCCACATCGCATTCAAATGCACATTGTAATATTTGTCATAATTAATAATAAAACCTTGACTGTCAAGCCCTCGAAGGGAACCACCTTGCCCTCTCATGCGCATTCCCCAATAGGGATTCATCCATCTACCCACAGAAGCAACCGGCATTACACTTATTCTTTTCTGAAAATCGGTTTTTGATTCATTATTTCGCAGGTAACCTTGTCCTCCGGCTCCCAATTGTACGAACCAATTGTTGTTTTTCTTCAATAGTTCTTCCATTTTCTGCCCCTGAATCGGACAAACAGTAAAAAAACCGGACAAAAAAATAAAAAAAATAAATATCGTTTTCATAAATCGTATTTTTCGTGCAATAAAAATTTAGATATTTACACAATATCAGTCATTTTAGTTAACGTTTGTTTTTAGATTTTATTTTGAGATTCCTGTGAAAATTTTTCTATTTTATCCGATTGCATTGCAAAAGAACCTTCATTTTCCATTTTTCCCAATTTATTATCTGTTATATTTCATAATCGCTTAATTTTCAGAAAAATAAAATTTAACTATTTAGTTGTTTAAAATTTAACAAAATTTCTTTGTGTAAATTTATAAAATTTTCATTATCTTTGCCAAGTGATATTATGACACTATTTTTTACGATTATTACTCAAATTATACATATAATACAAACAAAATGAAATAATATAAATCCATTAATTAATTTACTATTGATAAAATAATAACAATTTGCAAATAACACAAAAACAAATATTTTGAAAATAATATAAATATCTCATTGAACTATTAGATTTATTTGCAAAAAATAATTTTATTAAACCTTTAAACTAAAAAGAAGGCATGATACATTTATTGTTTTTTAACGGGGGAAAAGGAATCCCCAATTTCAGGAAACGTATGATTTCTGTTCTTACAGGAATTATACTATGCTCAACACCTTATATTTATGCTCAAAACATAATAAAAGGTCAGGTAATCGATGCTCAAACCGGAGAAGGAGTGGTTGGATCGCTGGTAAGTGTTAAAAAAACCCGAGACGGAATACATACCGATGCGTCCGGAAATTTTGAAATTCGCACAAACGAAAAGTATCCGCTCACCTTGGAAGCTCGTTTTTTGGGATATAAAACCCAAGAAATCAGTGTAAATGATAAAAATCCGGTAATCATTCGATTGAGCGAAGATCTAACGCTTCTGGACGAAATTGTCGTGGTCGGATACGGTACATCGACAAAAAAGGATTTGGTGGGGTCGGTGTCAAAAATAGGCATGGAAACCATTAAATCCACTCCAATGAATAATTCTCTGCAGGGAGCGCTGCAAGGGAAAGCGGCCGGAGTGAACGTCCTCATATCATCGGCTTCACCCTCCTCCCCCGTTTCGGTGGTGATCCGAGGAATGTCTTCTCTTTCGGGTGACGGACAGCCGCTCTGGATTATCGACGGGATTCCGCAGTATTCCAATTCGCTTTCCAGCGATATCTCCAACACGTTGTACAACTTGAATCTGAATGATGTAGAAAGCATCGATATTTTGAAAGACGCTTCCTCAACAGCCATTTACGGTTCCCGCGCCGCTAACGGCGTTGTCATCGTCACAACTAAAAGCGGCAAGGAAGGTATGACGCCTACCATCGAAGTTTCGGCACGTACCGGTATTCAGAAACTGGACGCCAACGGATTCAGAACTTTGAAAGCGGATGAATACATCCAATTTTCAAAGCTCGCATTAAAAGAACAGGCTTTTCGCTACGGAGGACTGGACTATTTCGTTCGCCGATTTATGGATCAGACAAAATTCAACACGCTAAATACCAGCCAATGGAACAAAAACACACTCACAGACGACCTGCTTTTGCCGAACGCCTATTATTCCGGAACAGACAATTACTGGGAATTAATGACCCGCGATGCGCAAACAAGCCAGTACGACCTCAATCTACGGGGAGGTAACGCTCAAAATTCATATTATGCTTCTTTCTTTTATAAAGACCAGCAAGGAGTTGTAAAAGGCAGTCATGGTAACAGCTTCGGGGGAAGATTCAGTTTTGAAGGAAAAGTGAGGGAATCGCTCAAATTGGGTATCAACATCGACGGATCGGCACGTTCCCTGGATGATAAAGACATGATGATTACTCAAATTCTGAATATGCGCCCGGATTATCCCGCCTATAAAGAAGATGGAACAATCAACATGATCGATTCTTATGTAAAAAATCCCTTGATCGAGCTTTTAAATAGAAACCGGAGTGAAAATCGGAGTTTTAACAGTTCGTTATTCCTTGAATACAACATCTTTTCCTATTTAAAATTCAAAACCAAAGGAACTCTCAATTATTCCAATTCGAAATACGACTACTATGAGCGAAAATCTTACGCCGACGCCACAAATTATGGGGAAATAGAAACCGTCCAGAATTATGTAGGGGTCTGGGAAAATTTGCTGACGTTTTTCAAAACTTGGAAAAAGCACGATTTACAGGCGATACTCGGACATTCTCTGGAAAAGAACTGGTCGGACGGATTACGCGCTACCGGCATGAATTTTCCTGATGACGACGTAATGGTAAACCTGGGTAGCGCCGCTCTAAAATCCAGTATGAACAATCCGTATTCAGCTAATGCATTGGTATCGGTTTTCGCCCGCGCGCAATACAAATACAACAATCGTTACTTACTTACTGCAACTTATCGCGCCGACGGATCTTCCCGCTTCGGTAAAGACAGCCGCTGGGGTTATTTCCCTTCGGGAGGTATTGGCTGGATCGTTACGGAAGAAGATTTTATCGCCGATCTTCAACCTGCCGTCACTTACTTGAAACTAAGAGCTTCTTACGGCATGACCGGTTCTCAAAATCTTGGAAACTATGCCTGGAGGACTTTGATGGGTTCCGCCCTGTATAACAATCTACCCGGAATAGTCCCTTCTTCTCTTGGAAACAGCATATTGCAATGGGAACAACAGACGCAAACCGATATAGGACTCGACTATGGCTTCTGGAATGATCGCATATCCGGAACCTTGGGATGGTACAGGAAAGACGTTGATAATCTCTTATACAGCACACCGGTTCCTATTTCGTCGTCATTTTCCAACGTGACCCGGAATATCGGTGCGCTCCGAAATGAGGGATGGGAATTTGACGTAAAAGTAAAGGCTGTGAATACAAGGGATTTGACTTGGGAACTTGATTTCAATGCAGCGCATAACGACGGTATCCTGAAAAAAATAAACGGCGTTGAAAAATATTATGGAGGAGGGGCTAACCAGAGAATCAAGGTAATGGAAGGCGGAAAATTAGGGACTTTTTACGGATATCGCGATGCCGGTCGCTTCTTTCAAACGACGGAAGAAGTATATGCCATCCGCCCCATCGATCCGTCTACCGGAAAACAAACGCAATACAGAACAGCCTATTATGAATCTGTCGGAGATATTTATGTCGTGGATTTAAACGGTGACGGAAAAATAACAATCGACGATCGGGAAATCATCGGCAACTCCAATCCCGATTTCTTCGGCGGGTTCGGCTCTACCCTTTACTGGAAAGGCTTGCGCCTAAATCTTACATTCGTTTATTCGGTAGGCGCCCAGCGTTATTGGGAAAAGGAAAATTCAAACGGCGGTACGGGAGGCTTAAATGTCTATAACGGACTTGCAGATATTTTGAACAATACCTGGACGGTGAAAGGCCCCGGAGCGAAATACCCACACGTAGACTACTACGGCTGGGGAGACAACAACGTCTTCACCAACCGCTTCATACATGACGCTTCTTACCTACGTCTCAGTGCGTTAAACATTTCTTACCGCTTGCCTGATAAATTATTCAAAAAACAATTGATTCAGGGCATTGAGTTATCGTTTCAGGCAACAAATCTTTTGACGTTCACCAACTATCCGGGCATGGATCCTCAGGGAAATTTCAATACCTATTACACCGCTTTCTATGGGGCGGGAATTGACCAGAGTACGTATCCTTCCGCTAAGAATTTCAACTTAGGACTTAAATTTACACTTAAATAAATTGAATTATGAACGATTTAACTAAATATTTTTTACTGGGAGCCGTTGTATTGATCTTATCGGCATGCGACTCCTTTCTCGACGAATCGCCCAAGTATAATCTGACGAAGGAACATGCCGTCACCGATTACACTTCTGCTCAAAATATTGTAAACGGTATCTATTCCAAATTCACAGGGAAATATATCGGCGGAGAAATCATGGGTCGCTTGTCTTCTCAAGCAGGAATATGGGCGTACGATCAACTTGAAGCATATTATGCGATGGCTTATCGCCAGGGAAGCAACGACGGCACCGATATCTGGTTGCAGCTTTATACGATAGTCAACGCGGCAAACGCGGCAATAGAAGGAATTTCGGGAGTCGAAAACTCCAAATTTCCGACGGTGGAAGATAAAAACCGACTGGTAGCCGAGGCTCGATGCGTCCGCGCATTTGCTTATACGCAAATCTTCTGGTTGTGGTCGCACTGGTGGGAAAAAGCCGACAGTCCTTACGGTTTGGTTTACCGCAGCGAGGTATCCGACTTGTCGAATCTGATTAAAACGAGATTGTCGGTAGGCGACAGCTATGCGCGCATCATAGAAGACCTGAAGTATGCGGAAACTCACCTGAATGATTTTAAAAGCAGCCGGTATGCCTCCCGTCAGCTCGCACAGGTAACTCATGCCAAATTGCTGCTCTACCGTGGGTGGGAAGGCGATTATGCCGAAGCGCTCGCTTTGGTTCAAAATGTAAAGACTCACGCTCCGGCCTCTTTTGCCCTGGAAACGGATCTCGCCAAGATGTATCAGGATTCGTGGGATTCCAAAGAAGTTTTATTTGCCCGATATTTAGGCGATTTAAGCAACATTACGCAAAATGAATTTTACTATTCCTACGGTTTGTATTATCAAACCGAGTTGTATCCTGATCCCCAATCATGGGTAAAAAACGACCCGCGCTACCCGATCATTACCGCCGGAACCGTCAGAACTCCGGAAGCATGGGATGCATCCTTCAAAACCGGCGTATACACTAAACTGTATCGTTCCGGACGTTATGCCGGTCCCAACGACAAGTATGCTACATATTATTTCCGCTATCCTGAACTCTATTTATTAGAGTCCGAATTGAAATTCCGCTTGAATCCCTCGGATATTGCCGCTGCTTTGGCTCCAATAAACGAAATGCGTAGCAAATATACCAACCCGGCATTACCACCGTTGACAGCTTCCAATCAGACCGAATTGTCCGACCTGATATTTAAGGAAATCGTTGTTACGCTATTTCTTGAAAATGGAAGCGAATGGTTTGCGTCCCTGCGCTTTCTAAAAGACGGTAAACCCTGGTTACACACTCTGAAACCCGATGTATCCATTTCTTCGGATAAATATTGCTGGCCGATTCCAGATGCAGAAATCATCAATCAAGAACACAATGTAATACAAAATCCGTCATTGGAATAATCATTTTTTATAAAATAAATTAATATATAAAGAAAAATATGAAAAAAAATAAATTGCTTACAATAATTCCATTCCTGTTATTTTTACTGGCGGTAACCGCTTGCCAGAAAGACGAGCTGGATCTTGTGATCCCCTATAACGACGACATTACCTTGAACGAACTCAAGCTTGACAAAGACTTTACGCACGTGGTGCCCGACGGCGGCTTTGATTCGAAAGGAATTCATTTTAATACGGTAAAAGGGAGCAACGGACAGCTGGAAGCGGGATTCGCCTACTCCAACCGTTCCAACCGTTCTTTCACGTGGACGGGAACCGAAGCGGCGCTGGACACCAACCGGTACAGCGTTTTCACGGTCCGGCCCAACCGGACGGAAACGTATGCCGTTGCCAGAGTAAAGGGCGACGACGCCTATTTCACACTAGACAAGCCGCGGATAATCGAGCATATACTGGCAGCTAATACCACCTATGCTTTCCTCGCGCTGACCTACGGCGATTATTATGGAGGCAGTATTACAAAAAATGAGATTACCGGCAAAATGGATACCGCCACGGTTGCCAATCCGAGGGTGCCAAGCGCTCCGAGAGGCGTATGGTACACTTATGTACCCGGGGGTGTAAAGAAAATGTCGACAGCCGATAAGGATTTTTACCGGATTATTGCGAAAGGCTACCTCAATGGAACGCCTACTAAAACGCTTAAATTCGATCTGGCCTGTTGCGGTTCGAATCCCGAACATCCGGCCTGGGATTATATTGTCGACGACTGGTATAAATTTGACTTGACAGATTTGGGAACTGTCGATAAAGTAGTTTTCAATGTAGAATCGTCCGATGTTGACCCTGCCGGAAATATCCGTACACCAACATGGTTTTGTCTCGACGGAATCCGTTTAAAACGATAAAATAAAAAGAACATAATATCCTAAAAAAAATAAAAATCTGTCATCTTACATTGGATGACAGATTTTTATTTTAAATATTGCTAAATAAATATGGATAATTCGTTATAATGTTTCATCATTAGTAAATTTAATGATATTGCCATCATATAATCAGCTTTACAGTAAGATTTTCCCTTTCTTTTAAACCTCGCCGAATAATGCCTTATTCTACTGTTGTAACCCTCTACTGTATATGTTTCTGATTTGGTTTGCAAATGTTTTTTTGCAGGCACAAACCCTTCATAACTTTTTCAATAATCAGAGGCAAAAATAACTGTGCAGCTCATCAAGTTCTATGATAGATATTTTTCCATTTCGTTTGGGTAATTCCTGATTTTACCCCACTCTTTTACCTATTGAAAAACGGTTCCATAACTGATTTTCAGGATTCTGCCTATTCCGCGAAAATTCAAGCCTTCCAAATACATTTCAAAGGCTAAGCGTTCGATTGCTTCGGGCTTAACATTCGATTTTTGTGCTACTGTGTAATGATATTTTATACCTTTGACGACTTTGTATTACGCCTTCTTTCTTTGCAGTGATTTTCGCTGCCGCATCTTGGACAAGTCATAAACGTTTTTGTTGGCAAAAATACAAAAACTATATCAAATTAACAATACCTTATTTTTAAAGCCGACCGTATTGCTATCCGAGCTTCCGAACTTTGCAATTAAAAAATATTTTCCTACTTTTGTATCATTTGCATGAAATACAATTATTATGGAATCTTTTTATAGAACCCATCAATATCTGGTAGAACATATAGATATGCCTCTTCGGAGAAAACTGATTGATAATATTAATTGGAACGACCGGCTTATCGGAATCAAAGGGTCACGAGGAGTGGGTAAAACCAGTTTCCTTATCCAATATGCCAAAGAAAAATTTTCTGCTGACGACAGGGAATGCCTATACATCAATTTGAATAACTTTTATTTTACGGTAAGAACAATTCAGGATTTCGCAAACGAATTTCGTCTAAAAGGAGGTAAAGTACTGTTAATCGATCAGATATTCAAATATCCGAATTGGGCTTCGGAATTAGCTTATTGCTATGATAATTATCCCGATTTACAAATTATCTTTGCAGGTTCTTCCGTTCTCCGTTTAAAAGACGAACATTCTCCGCTTGCAGGTAAAGTAATATCTTACAATTTAAGAGGATTTTCTTTCCGCGAATTTCTCGAACTGCAAACGGGATATAAATTCGAATCATATTCATTGAACGAAATTTTTCAACATCATCAAGATATTGCACAAAAAATCACATCGCAAGTAAGGCCTTTAGCCTATTTGGACGATTATTTTCATCATGGCTTTTATCCTTTCCATCTGGAAAAACGTAATTTTTCGGAAAACTTATTAAAAACCATGAATATGATGCTGGAAGTCGATGTCTTATCCATTTATCAAATCGAACTGAGTTATTTACCCAAATTACGAAAATTACTTTACCTTTTGTCCGTAACATCACAAGGAAGTCCGAATGTCAGCCAGTTAAGTACAGATATTGAAACATCTCGCGCTACAGTGATGAATTATATCAAGTATCTGAAAGATGCACGATTAATTAACATGCTTTATCCGGAAAAGGAAGATTTTCCTAAAAAACCGGTACGTTTATATCTGCAAAATCCTAATTTGTTATACGCCACGCGGATGATCAACGTGGAACGGCAAGCATTACGCGAAACATTTTTATACAATCAATTACAAAAAGATTACAAAGTAAATGCAAGTGAAAACGGCTGTCATTTTTTAGTTAATGGAAAATATCATCTCAGTGTTGGAGAGCAAATTCGGGGAAAATTTAATTCGGATATTTATTATGTAATCGACGGAATTGAGGCAGGAGAACGAAAAGTAATACCATTGTGGCTATTTGGTTTTTTATATTAAAAAATAATAACAACATGAAAAGCAAAATTGTAATTTCACTGAGTTTTAGCGCACTAATAATGATCGCATGTCAAGTCTATCATATTCAGGAAGATGAGTTTCGTAACAATCGAATAGTGATCTACAAACACGATTCTACTGTTAAGGAACGAAAATTAGCACGTCGAACAGCCAATATTACTTATCAACGCATTATTAATAAAGAAGATGAAAAATTAAGAATTTATTTTGTACTGAACGGCAGCGCCAACAGTTTCAATATAGAAAAAACAAGCTATATAAAAGTTGGCAATAAAGCTTTTGAAGTGGATATTTCGGAATTAAACGTTAATTACAGAACTTCTACAAGTTCCGTATCAACAACTACTATCGTAACAGACAGTACCAAAACAAGTAGCAGTAATAGAGTAGAAACAAAAACAAACGAATGGTTGAGCAATAAATTTGTTATAGAAACCCCCAAAGATATAATTACCACTATCAAAAATGCTGATCAACTATTGTTTCGCTTTTATTTTGGAGCAGAACCTGCAACTTTTATTCTAACAGGAAAGCAATTAAAGAGATTAAGAGAAATGTTTTCAAAGTAAAGCAATATGTATTTGCTGTTATTTTGCTTGTAGAAGAGTTGAAGAAAA
>JAIRPX010000009.1 GCA_031256775.1 Dysgonamonadaceae bacterium | reverse complement strand
ATTTATTTTCCATACCGTTCTTTTTCAATTTCTTTTAATGATTTACCTCTTGTTTTAGGCGTTGCAATTACGCCGACAAGCAACGAGACAAGCAACAATCCCACCAGCGCTTTTCCTGCCAGCTCAAACCTCGTTCCTTCGGCGTAAATATACACGAATACGAACGACCAAACGGCGCTTAAACCTCTTATTATAAAAAACATAACTCCCTGTGCAGCGGCACGGTACTTAGCGGGAAACAGTTCCGATGCCCAAAGCGCATAAAACGCCTGTACGCCAAAGCCTGCATGAACGCCCCACAACACTACAAATGACCACAATGCACTTTGACTTTTTATGCCGACGAAAGTCAGAACAACCCAGGCAGCAACGCCCAATGCCGTGCCGAAAGCGTAGAGCCAACGTTGATTTACCTTATCAACAAGCAGTCCAAAGCCCACAAACGAGAATATTGCCGTCAAACTCCACATAAACATTTGCAGGAAATTGGCGTGTTCGTTGGTCAAACCGCCGGCGGTTTCATAAACGTGCGGCATGAAAAAGCCCATGGCTCCTGCCACAAAGTTCCATGTAAGATAAATACCCACCAAAAAACAAATGGTTTTTATATTTATCTTGTTGGTAAAAAGCGATTTATAAGGATGCGACTGTTTGTCCGACTGCGATTCGGCTTGTTTGGAGAGTTTCCATTCCGCCGATTCGTCGAGGCGGCGTTGCAGCAGCCATGCGATAAGCGCAACAATAAATAATGTTACGAATATCAGCCGGTTGCCGAAAACGGCGAGCGCGATTTCATCTGTTGTACCGAGTACAATTGTTCCAAGTGCATTTACCTGTTTCCCGAGCGGACCGGAAACCAGCCAACCCAGAAAGAATATCAGCGCAGGGCCTACCGACCACGCCAATTGCGAAATACCAATATTTCTCCCCCTGTTGTTCACTTCCGAAGTTTCGGAAATATATGTCCACGAAGCAGGTACGCCTACGCCTACCGAAATTCCCGTAATCAGAAATCCCGCCAGCAGCATCGGAAAATTAGATGCAAAGATAACTACCAATACGCCAAGCATATACAGCAACATATTGTAGGTGTAAATGGTTTTGCGACCGTATTTATCTGCCAGCCGTCCGCCGATAATTGCGCCGATAGCTGCGCCGAAACAGTTGGCGCTCAAAGCGTTGAGCCAGCTTAAATGCGTTCCCGCAAGTCCGAGGTAATTTTGCCAGAGTGTTAATCCGCTGGCGCCGGCTACAATCGCGCCTGCATCCAGATAATTGGTCAGCGATACGGCGATTGTGCTTTTTAAACTTCCTTTTTTGTGTTCCACGTTTATATATGAGTTATGAATTATAAATTATAAATTATAAATTATGAGTTATGAGTTCCTTTTGGAGGTTACTTCTTTTTCGTACTGTTGAATTTCCGTGATGTAATCTTCGCCGACGGCAATATTGTTTTTCAGACAGAAATAATCCCAAACGGCGTTCCAGGGCAGGCCTTTGGCTTCTTCCAACAGCGCGAGGCGCTCAAAATACTGTCCATTGGCTTCGTATTCGCGCAATTGGGCGATGGGTTCGAGCAAAGCTTGCAGGAACGCTTTTTGCGTAGCGCGAATGCCAACGACGTAAGCGCCGATGCGATTAATGGAAGCATCGAAATAATCCAAGCCGATATGTACGCGGTCAAGAGCATCGGCGCGAACGATTTCTTTTGCCAAATCCGTCGTCTCGTCGTTCAGAATAGTTACATGATCGGAATCCCAGCGAATCGGGCGGCTCACGTGCAGCATGATTTCAGGAGTAAACAGCAGCAAGGACGAAATTTTATCGGCAATGCTTTCCGACAAGTGGAAATGACCCGTATCAAGCGTAACGATTTTTTGCTTTTTCGCGCCATAGCCCAAATAAAAATCGTAGGAACCAACGGTATAACTTTCAAGAGCAATACCAAACAATTTAGCTTCGATGCAATCTTTCATGTTTTTGTATTCCGTGGCAAAAATCTCATCGAGCGACTGTTCAAGAATTTGGCGGTATTTCAGGCGGTTCACGGTAATATCTTTTGAGCCGTCGTGTATCCACAGATTCATGATGCAGGGGTCGTTTTGGAATTTTCCCATTTCTTCCGAAATGGCGCGGCAACGCTTGGAGTGTTCAATCCAAAATTCCCGGATGGCTTTATCGGGATTGGATAAAGTCAAATCGCCGCTTTTGGGATGCCCGAAAGAGGTGGTATTGAAATCCAGTTTCAAGCCTTTTTCCTTTGCCCACTGCATCCAGCCGATAAAGTGCGAAGTATCCACCTGGTTACGGTCGATTGCTTGGCCGCCGAAATCGCCGTATATTTCGTGCAGATTCAAGCGGTGACTTCCTGCTACCAAAGTCAATACTTTTGCTATATCGGCTCTCAACTCGTTGATATTACGGGCTTTCCCCGGATAATTTCCGGTGGCTTGAATGCCTCCGCCGCCCAAATTGCCGAGATTTTCAAATCCGGTTACATCGTCGGCTTGCCAGCAATGGATGGAAACGGCTATTTTTTGCAAGCGGTTTAAGGCATTTTCTACATCAACGCCCACAGCGGCATAGCGTTCTTTTGCTATTTCATACGATTTTTGAACTGATTCTTTTTTGTTCATGATATTTTAAACTTATTTTTTTGAATGATTTTTACAAATTTTGCGGTTGATAAATGTCCGGCACTACGGAATTTCGGATAATCTCACGCATTTCGTGCAATGAATGAACGACGCCCAATCCACGGGCTTGCATCATCACATTGCCGATAGCCGTCGCTTCCGAAGGCCCTGCCACTACCGGAAGACCTGTTGCATTGGCAGTTATTTGGTTCAATAACTTGTTTTGCGAACCGCCACCGATGACATATAGCTTTTCAATCGGGAAAGGCGCCAATCTTTGCAAGATTTGCAGTACCTCTTTGTATCGCAAAGCCAAACTTTCAAAGATGCAGCGAATAAATTCGGCATGAGTTTCCGGTGCTTTCTGTTGTGTATTTACGCAATAATCGCCAATAGCTCCGGTCATACTTTCAGGATTGGCAAACGATGAATGGTCGGGATTGATAAGTGATTGAAAACCGGCTGCCGATTCCGACAAAGCCACAATTTCGGGGTAACTGTATTTTGTTCCGGCAGCTTCCCATTCTTTGCGGCATTGTTCCAGAAGCCACATACCTGTAATATTTTTCAGGAAACGAGTTGTTCTGTCCACGCCACCTTCGTTGGTAAAATTCAGTTCGTAACTTTCATCGGTAATAATGGGATTTTTTACTTCAATTCCCATTAATGACCATGTACCCGAACTGATATATGCAAAATTTTCATTATCCGCCGGAACGGCAGCTATGGCCGAAGCCGTATCATGACCGGCCACCGCAATAACAGGAATTTCTTTGAAATGGCCGATGATTTCGCCGGGCATCACTAAGGGCTGCATCAAAGATGGATTAACGTCCATTACGTCAAACAATTTCGATTCAAAACGCTTTGTTTGAGGATTTAAGAGTTGGGAGGTCGATGCGATGGTATATTCACAGGCTTTTTTCCCTGTAAGCAGATAGGAAAGGGCGTCCGGTATAAAAAGCAAACTTTTAGCGGCTTTCAAAGCCGATGAGTTTTCGCTTTTGGCGGCGTATAATTGATAAATGCTGTTGAAATTCATAATTTGAATGCCGGTCAGGTCATAAACGTCTTTTTTCGGCAATAATTTGAAATATTCTTCCGGTTTTCCATTGGTATAAGGGTCGCGATACGAGCGAGGCAGATTGAGAATCGAGCCGTCTTCGCCCAGAAAAACGAAATCGACGCCCCAAGTGTCAATACCAATACCGTCGAGAGAAATACCTTGGGCGGTCGCTACGGACAAACCTTCTTTTAAATGGTCGTATAAGGCAAAAATATCCCAATAATAGCGATTGTGAATCCAGAGGATTTTATTGGGAAAACGGGTTAATTCTTTCAATTCAAGTTTACTGTTTTGCAGCGTTCCCAAAATGGAGCGGCCGCTGGTCGCTCCCAAATCGAATGCAAAAAAATGATATATGTCTTTCATGTTTCAATAATTTAGCGAATAGTTTTTACTTTCAACTCGTCCGGCGCATCCTTAGTAAACATATTCACAGCTTCGCTGCTTTTGCTGAACAAATCCGCAATTTGTTCCGGCTGGACTATCGTTTCCGGCT